>JBBRJB010000484.1:0-3071 GCA_038220085.1 Burkholderiales bacterium | reverse complement strand
GCGAGTTCGCCACCGTCCGACCGAGGAGATCGGTCGGGCCGCCGGGCGAGAACGGTATCACGACGCGAACCGGCTTGGTCGGCCAGCTCTGGGCGGCCGCGAACAAGGGCAGCGACAGCATGGCAATTGCAATCAGCAGTTTCTTCATTTCATTTCCCCCATGAAATCGGCAACGCTGTCGGCAAGCGCCGGCAGCACGTTGTAGGTGTCCGGATCCGGCACGCAGAAGCCAGCGAGCAAGAGACGGTCCAGCGGCGCCTTCAACTCGGGGGCGCCGCCAACCGCGAGCAGCGACTCGCGCAGGCTCGAAACCGCGGTCGGGTCGATCGAGTTGGCGGCGACCAACGCCGGGATAGGCGCCGCCCGCGTGGTGGCGATGGTCCTGACTTGTGCGGCGAAGGCTGGCTCGTTGCGCTCGAGCATGTCGTGATACCAGCTGTCCAGCGGACCCACGTCGATCCGTCCCTCCGCGAGCGCCTCGATGACGCCACGCGCATGGATCAGACCGCCTACGACTTGACGATAGGCCGCAGGAGCACCCGCCTGCTCGAGCAGATACGCCTTGAGCGCGATGCATCCCGACATGGAATCGCCGACCGTATAGCCGACGGCGCCGCCGAAGGTGTCTTCCAGGGTGGCCGCGCGCGAATCGCTGCGCACGACCAGGTCGGTGAAGTAGATGGGCCGGCCGCCGTAACGGACCGGCAACGGTACCGGCGCCGCGATGATCTGCACACGGTCGCGCTGCCGACCGAACGGCAGGCCGCACATCATGACGGCGCCGAGGTCCGGTCGGGCCCACAGCGCCGAGAGCGGGGCCGGTGGATCGTAGTCGACGACGCGCCACCCCCCACGCCCCTCAACGCCTTGCAACCCAGCCCTGGCCAGGACCCATTGCAGTACGGTGCGCCAGTCCTCGCGCAGCTCTTGTGTCGCGCTGTACATCCGGGCGTTGGCGATCGGCATCGACTCGGGCGCCAGTTGCGTGCTAGCGATAGAGCAGCGTCTGGCCGATTCCGAGCGACCTGGCCTTGTTGAGCATCGCGGCCCCGAGTGCGATGTCAGACAGCGACAGACCCCGATGCCAGAACAGCGTGGTTTCGTCGTCGTGCTCCCGTCCCGGCTTGCTGCCTGCGACGATCTGGCCGAGTTCGGCGTACAGGGTGTCCTTGCTGAGGCGCCCGCTGTCGACGTGCGCACGCAAAGCGCCGAAGGGACCGGCCGATGCCTGACCCCAGTCGTCCATCACCATCTTGTCCATGATGTCCGTCAGGTCGAGTTCCACGGCGCTCATCGTCCCATACGGTATCACGCACGCCCCCTTGCCGATCCACGCGGTCTTCAGGAGCGGCTGCGGCTTTTCCAGGCGTGACGCCTCGACGATGATATCGGCGCCACGAACACAGGACTCCCAATCGTCGGTCGCGACGATTTTCTTGCCGAGATCGCGTTCCAGCCGCGCCGCGAAAGCTTCCCGGCTCTCAGGCCGCCGCGAGTGCACGCGGATCTCGTCGAAGTCGTAGATCGAATCGAGCAATCGCACGTTCCAGTAAGAAGTACCGCGAGCCCCGACATGGCCGAGGACTTTCGAGTTCCTGCGCGCCAGATGGCGCGCGCCGATCGCCGTGACGGCACCGGTGCGCATGTCGGTGATGTCGGACGCGTCGATGATCGCGATCGGGGCTCCGTTCTTCGGGTCGAGCAGGGTCAGCAGCGCGAGTTCCGAAGGTAGGCCCTGCTCGAAGTTACGGTAGAAATCCCCGACCACCTTGACGCCGGCAAACCCGAGCGGGCGGATATAGCCGCGCAAGACGTTGAAATGCCCGGGGTAGTCCTTCTCCGGCACCAGATGCATGCGGGGTTCGATGGTCGTCTCGCCGCGGCCCTGGGCAAGCAGCGCCGATTCGACCGCGGCGATGATCTCGGCGTCGGTCAGGGCCAGCGCCTGGACGTCGCCATGGTTGAGATAGTGCAGGTGGATCTCGGACATGAATCAGGTCCCGTGAAGTCGTCGATGCATGCTAGTCCACCGGCGCGGCCACGAACAGTCCGGCCGCCTCGAAGCGGGTCAAATCGGTTTCGCTGAACCCCAGCGCGCTCAGTGTGCCCTGCGTGTCGGCGCCGAGCGCCGGCGAAGCGCTGCTACGCCCTCTCGGCCCCCGGGCAGCCTCGGTCACGCTATGCACCGGCGCCGCCGGCACACCGGGCAGGCAGGTCCGCCAGCGGCCGCGACATGAACATGAGATAAGGCAGCAGCCGATCGGGGTAGCCGTAATACGGCTCGCACTCCCGGAAGCCAAGCGACCGGTACATGCCGATCGCTTCGTTCAAGAGCCTGCCGGTGTCGAGCTTCATTTCCTGGAAGCCATCGTCGCGCGCTGCCGCCAGAAGGGCATGGCAGAGCTGCCGTCCGATGCCTCTGCCCCGATACCTGTCGGGGACGAAGAAACGCTTCATTTCGCAGGCACCGCCACCCAGCGCACGGTAGGCTCCGCACCCCAGCACTTCGTCCGCCGCAACAGCAATGAACGCTTTGCCCCTGGAGGCGCCGTACATCTCAGGCAGCGCTGCCAGTTCACTCGTCAGCGACTGCTTGTCCAGCACCTCGATAACGAACCAGTCGTCATGCCCGTATCGCATGCGAAGCCAGGCCACATACTCACGGATCAGCTGCGCCATCGCCTCGTAGTCCGCCGTCGCGGCCGCAACGCGAATGCATGCGTCCGGACTGGTGGGATGCCCTGGGCGATTCATGATCGGCCCGCTGAAGGGATCGGAGGCGTCGTCATCCTGTTCATCACAATGGGTGGTCCGGTCCTGCAGTCGGATAGAGTACCCGCTTTCGTTGCCGGGCTCAGCCGGGCTCGTCTGCTCGGGCTCGTCTGCTCTGGACAAACCGGGACGGCCGGTGCAAGATCGGCCGGATATCACCACCAGCCGCCGCTTGCGGAAGCGGAATCCAGCCCTCCCGGCGCACACTGCTGCTTGCGCTCGCCGGTCTCGCCGCCTTCCCGGGCGCGGGAGCGGCCCGGGCAGAGCCGGCAGCCTCGCCTCTGCGGTCATGGCCGCTG
>JBBRJB010000483.1:0-3072 GCA_038220085.1 Burkholderiales bacterium | reverse complement strand
GCGGTGTTCCCGTACGCGTGGACGTTCTTCATCCCATTCATCCTCATTGCGACATTCACGATGTTGAACCTGTTCATCGGCGTCATCGTGAGCGCGATGCAGAGCTTTTCCAGCGCCGAAACAGAAGCGACCGTCAGTGCTGTGGACGATGCGCGCGAGCACATCGAGGCGGATCTGCACGCCGAGATGCGCGGGTTGCGGGCCGAACTGGCCGAACTGAAGACGATGCTGCGCGCGCAGGAGCGGCGCTGAACGATTCCATCAAGGCCATCGGCGCGTTTGATCCACAAGTTGGCGCCGACGCGACCACAGCACCATCGCGGTGACGACCGAAAGCGGAACGAAGAACCCGAACATGGCGTCGGCAAATGCCTCGGTGCCAACGTGCCGCTGGGCCGCCAGCACCAGGTAGGACGTGTACGCCACGTAGTAAGCCAGGAACAAGCCGCCCTCCCAGCGTGCGATCTCGCGGTTGGTCAGCAATACCGGCAGGCAGGCGAGGAACGCGGCGAGCATCACCCAAAGGTCGAACCCCGCGACCTCGGGCGGCAGCAGCAGCATGGCCTGGCCGGACAGCGGAGCCACCAGCGCGGAGACCCCCAGCACGCCAAGCAGGTTGAACACGCAACTGCCGATCACGTTGCCGACGGCGATGTCGCGCTCGCCTTTGAGGCTTGCCATGATCGACGCCCCGACCTCGGGCAGCGACGTACCCGCAGCGACGATCGTCAGGCCGATGACGACCTCACTCACGCCCATCGTGCGCGCGACCTGCACTGCGGCCGAGACGAATGCTTGCGAGCCCGCGACCAGCAGCACGAGCCCGATGCCGATCAGCGCGATCTGGAACGGCAATCGACTGTCCCACGCAGCCGCTTCGCCAGCAGCGGGGAGCGGCAGATCAACGGACGTTGCACCATTGTCCGCGCGCGACTTCACGACCAGAAAAACTGTGTAGCCGATCAGCAGAAGCACCAGCAGCGCGCCGTCGAACAGTCCGTAGCTGCCGTCCCACCCCAGAGCGGTAACTAGCAACCCCGCACCGATCATGACCGGAACTTCCTGCCGGATGACCTGCCGGTGCACCGCGAGCGGCGTAATCAGCGCCGACAAACCGAGGATGAACAGCACATTGAATACGTTGCTACCCACAACGTTGCCGACCGCCAAAGCCGCCTGCCCCGCCGCCGCCGCGCCGCTCGATACCGCGAGTTCGGGCGCACTGGTGCCGAACGCAACTACAGTCAGGCCCACCACCAGTGGCGACAGCCCGAGCCGCAGCGCGAGGCGGGATGCACCGCGCACCAGCGCAGATGCGGCGAGAACCAAGCCTGCGAGGCCGGCGACGAAGAGTAACAACGTGAGCATGCTTTTTTCCTCGGCAACAAGTTCGCGACGTTTCGATCGAAATCGTTTGCAGCCCAGGCGGGAAGCGGGGCTCGCAACCTTAGGCATGCAAAAGTGCCATGCCTCAACGCCAATTCGCCGGCGCTGGAACACCGGTTGTGCAGCGCCACACGCGCCTTGCGGCACGGGTAGTGGATCGGAATGCACGGTGAAAGCGCTTGCGCCTCCAGCTAATCGGCGCCGGTCTGCTCGTGGCTTGAGAAGCGGTCGCGGTAGACCTTGGGACCCACGCCGAACTGCCGTTGGAATGCGCGCCGCATGGCCTGCTCATCGCCGTAACCGAAGTGCTCGGCAATCGTCTTGAGCGGCAGCTCACTGGCTTCCAAGGCCCGACATGTGGCCTCGAGGCGGATCGACTCAACCATCTTCGCGGGCGTGACACCCACGCGGGTCGTGTAGGTGCGGGCGAACGTGCGCGGGCTCATATGCGCCTGCTCGGCCAGTCGCTCGACGGTGAGGTGCATGCGCAGGTTCGCGGCGATCCATGCGTGGAGATCGCCAAATCCACCCGGATCCTTCAGTTGAGCGGACAGCGGTGCGCTGAATTGTGACTGCCCGCCGGATCGCTTGACGAACATCACGAGTCGGCGCGCCGTGTCGATGGCCACCTGATGGCCAAAATCGTCCTCGATCAGCGCCAGGGTCATGTCGATGCCGGCGGTTACGCCCGCCGACGTCCACAACGAGCCGTCGCGCACGAAGATCTTGTCGGCATCGACATCAATGCCGGGATGGGATTCGCGCAGGCGTGGTGCCCATTCCCAGTGTGTGGCGACCTTCTTGCCTTCCAGTTGGCCAGCCTGGGCGAGCAGGAACGCGCCCGTGCACACCGAGCACAGTCGCCGGACCAACGGTGCCCGCTGCGCCACCCAATCGATCAGCTTCTGCGGCGCGGTATAGGTCTCGCCCTTGCAGCCGCCGGGTGCGATCAGCGTATCGATCACGACGTTGTCGAGCGTGTCCACGGCGACTGTCTCGATCGCCAGGCCCGAGCTGGTCATCACCAGTCCGCCGTGGGCTGAGGCCACAACCATCGTGTAGCGCGCCGGCGCACTCGCATCACAATATCGCGTCGCGGTGGCCAGCGCCTGCAGCGGTCCACAGAGGTCGAGCACGTTCATGTCCTCGTAGGCGAGCAGGACAACCCGATACGGCGGCGAAGGGCGCGACATCACCCCGTCTGCATGCGTGCGCGAGGCCGCGGGGTCGAATTCCAGCACGGCGCTCACGGGGTGTACCCGGGGTATTCGAAGTCGAGTGCGACGCCGTAGGCAGTCCGGCGCCCGTAGCGGGCCCTGATGCTGGCAAGCGTGGTGTCGAACACCTTGCCTGGGGCGGTGTCGGCCAGCGGCGGAAGGACGATATCGACCGCATTCGTGTCACCAACGACATCCGGCAGAAAACGAAGCCCATAGCGGCTTGCCACCGGGTCGATCGTGGAGGCCAGGGAGACCGCCTGACTGCGGCCGGTGCGCGAATAGGCGTCGGCCACGATCGCCAGATTGATCTCATCCATGCCGTCATGTAGCGGGACGCCGACGATCTGGGTGCTGCGCAGGTACGGATTGACCAGCATCTTCACGGCGAAAGCGCCGAGATTCCCGAAGTGCGGTCGGAACGCTTCGCTGTCGTGCCGGGGGGTCCAGTCAACTACGTCGATCTCAC
>JBBRJB010000482.1:0-3084 GCA_038220085.1 Burkholderiales bacterium | reverse complement strand
AGGCCGGCGGCCAGCGACAGGAACGCCAGGTGCGGCATGCCGGGAATCAGACCGAGGATGCCGACGATGCCGGCTACCAGGCCCAGCGCGCGCGGCAGCGACAGCAGTTGCTTGGCGACCTGCCCGCCGATGTCGTCGTCGCCGTCGCCGACGCGCGAGACGATCAGGCCGGCCGCCACCGAGATCACCAGGGACGGCACCTGGGCCACCAGCGCGTCACCGATGGCGAGCAGGACGTAGTTGTTGGCAGCGTCGCCGATCGGCAGCGAGTGCTGCACCGTGCCGATGATCAGGCCGCCGACGATGTTGATCAGCAGGATCAGGATTCCGGCGACCGCGTCGCCCCGCACGAACTTGGACGCGCCGTCCATCGAGCCGTAGAAATCCGCCTCGCGGGAGACTTCCTGGCGCCGTCTTCGCGCCTGGTCCTGATCGATCTGGCCTGCATTGAGGTCGGCGTCGATCGCCATCTGCTTGCCCGGCATGGCGTCCAGCGCGAACCGGGCGGAGACCTCGGCGATCCGGCCCGCGCCCTTGGTGACCACCATGAAATTGATCACGGTGAGGATCGAGAACACGATGATGCCGACCGCAAAGTTACCGCCGATCAGGAAGTTCGCAAAGGCCTCGATCACCTTGCCGGCCGCATCGGTGCCGGTATGGCCGTGCATCAGCACGGCGCGGGTGGATGCCACGTTGAGCGACAGCCGCAGCAGCGTGGTCACCAGCAGGATCGTCGGGAAGACCGCGAAATCCAGCGGCCGGATCGTGTAGACCGCCACCAGCATCACCAGCAGCGACAATGCGATGTTGAATGTGAACAGGAAGTCGAGCAGCGGCGCCGGCAACGGCAGCAGCAGCATCGCCAGGACGATGATCGCCAGCAGCGGCACCGCCAGCGACCGCAGCGGCGGCAGCGCCACGGTGGAGCCGCCGATGGCGACACGCCTCGGGGCGACCAGACTGCGGCCGGCCGGCAGGGATGGGGTGGTGGTCACGGGAGTCATCGTCGGGTGTCCGCTCTATCCGGCCTTGGGATCGAGGCCGGCCGGCACGTCGATGTCCGCAGGAGTTTGCGGGGCCGCCGTCCGACCGGGGACCCAGCGCTTGAGCTGATAGACATAGGCGAGGACCTGTGCAATGGCGGCGTAGAGCACTCGCGGAACCTCCTGGTCGAGTCCGACATGGGCGTAGAGCGCCCGCGCCAGTGGCGGCGCTTCCAGCACCGGCACCTTGGATTCGCGCGCAATGGCCTGGATCCGCGCGGCGAGGATGTCCACGCCCTTGGCGACCACGCGCGGCGCCGCCATCGATGACTCGTCGTAGCGGATCGCGACCGCGTAGTGGGTCGGGTTCACGACCACGATGTCGGCACCGGGAACGGCGGCCAGCATCCGGCGCCGGGACACCTCGCGCTGCTTGGCGCGCAGATGGCCTTTCACCTGCGGATCACCGTCCGTCTCCCGCGATTCCTTGCGAACCTCCTCGCGCGTCATGCGCAGGTCGGCACGATGCCGGAACCACTGGAACGGGACGTCGAAAGCGGCAATGGCAACCAGCAACAGCACCAGCAGCGAGAAGCCGCCGATCACCAGGTGCGATGCCGAACCCAGGGCCGACTGCAGCGAGCCGAGCGACAACGACGCGAATTCCGGCAGGCTTGCGGACACGAACCAGGTACCGATCAGTCCGAGCACCACCGCCAGGACGGCGAGCTTGATGAATTCGACCAGGCCGCGCAGCGAGAAAATGCGCTTGACCCCATTCATGGGATTGAGCCGGGACGCCTTGAAGGCAAGCGAATCCGGAGCGAAGTTGATGCCGCCGGGGATCGCCCCGGCGGCGACCGCGCCAACCATGGTCACCGCCATCACCATCGTCACCAGCCCCGTGGCATTCTGCATCGGCATCGCCAGCTGGCGCAGCATCTCCCAGGTATCGCCCCGTGCGGTGGCATCGAAGCGCAGCGAACTGCGCAGTACGCCTACCAGGTCGGAGCGGATCGCGCTGCCGGTCAGCGCCAGCGCGCCGACGCCGGCCCCAAGCACCAGCACGTGGCCGGCGTCGCGGGAGCGGGCGACATTGCCTTCTTCCGCAGCCTGCTGCAGGCGCCGATCACTTGCGGGTAGCTGCTTGTCTTCCTTGCTGGCGTCCGAATCGGCCATGCGCTCTCAGAAAAAAATGATCGGTTGATGCGATCATTATTTCGGGAGCGGGGAAAACTTAAGCGGACATAAGCGGTGGGGAACCGCTGCAAATCTACTGCTTCTCGGCACCTGCCGGCTTGCCCATTGCACCTGCCGGCTTGCCCATTGCACCTGCCGGACCGTCCGCCGCAATTGCCTTCTTCAGGTCGACCGGGTCGCCGACATCGATCTCGGTGCTGCGCAGGATGCGCTGCTGCGATGCCTGGTTGAGGACCACGATGGCGATGCGCCGGTTCATCGGATCGAGCGGATTGGCCTTGTCCAGCGGCACCACCGGCCCGACGCCCATGACCCGAAGGACCTTCTCCGGTTTCATGCCGCCGGCGATCAGCTCGCGGCGCGACGCGTTCGCGCGTTCGGCCGAGAGCTCCCAGTTGGAATAGCCGCGACTGCCGCCGACATACGGAGCGGCATCGGTGTGGCCGGTCAGGCTGACCGGATTCTCCACTTCATTGAGCAAACCGCCGATCGTTCGCATCAGGTCCCGCATGTACGCCTGGACGACGGCACTGCCGGACGCGAAGGTCGGGCGGTTGTTGGCATCGACGATCTGTATCGACAAGCCGTCGGCCGTGAGTTCCAGCCGGATCTGGTCGCGCAGTTCGGCGAGAGCCGGCGTTCTGAAGATGACCTCCTCCACCCGCTCCTTGAGCTGGACCAGCCGCTCGCGCTCCTCGCGGACCGCCTCCGACCGCGCCACCTGCAGATTGATGGTCGAGCGCTTCTCGGGGGTCTCGCCGCGACGCAAGGCCCCCGAACGCCTGGAGAGGTCCTGGCCGCCGCCCTTGATCACCGAGGAACTGTCGCCTGAGCCGCTGCCGCCGGACAAGGCGACTTTCAGCGGTGTCTTGAAGTAATCGGAAATGCCGTTGAGGTC
>JBBRJB010000481.1:0-3088 GCA_038220085.1 Burkholderiales bacterium | reverse complement strand
CAGGAAAATCGAGGGATCGGGATGATCGAAAGTGATCGACCCGATCGCGTTGAACCGGCGCAGGTCGTACTTGTAGGGAACATGGTTGCCATGCCAGGCCACGACATCCAGCGGCGAATGGTCCATTTCTGCGGACCAGAGATTGCCCATGAACTTGGCCACCAGCTGACAGGCGCCGTCGCGGTCCTCGTACCAGGCGGTGGGGGCCAGGAAGTCGCGCGGATTGGCCAGACCGTTCGAGCCGATCGGTCCGAGATCCGGCAACCGGAACGGCGAACCGAAGTTCTCGCACACGTAGCCCCGCGCAGCGCCGTCGGGCAATTCGACCCGGAATCGGATGCCCCGCGGAACGACGGCGATTTCCTGAGGCGCCACGTCCAACAGCCCCAATTCCGTCGCGAGGCGCAGGCGCCCCTGCTGCGGCACGATCAGCAGTTCGCCGTCGGCATCGTAGAAGTAGCGATCGGCCATCGACTTGTTGGCGACGTAAAGATGAATGCCACAAC
Source organism: Burkholderiales bacterium (assembly GCA_038220085.1). GTDB lineage: Bacteria > Pseudomonadota > Gammaproteobacteria > Burkholderiales > Burkholderiaceae_E > Lautropia. The sequence goes on along the minus strand of JBBRJB010000481.1, from coordinate 2,582 downwards.
CGCTCTGAGAGCCCGGATCGCCGTTGCCGGCCATGGTGACCAGTCCGTCCACGAAATCGAGCGCTGCCGTGACGGAGTCCGGAATCGGCAGCGGATCCCATCGCAACTGGTCGGGAGGCGTGGATTGGGCGGTGAAGTCGCTGGTCACCCTGCCGTTGTCGATACGCACGAAAGGCTGGTGCTGGGCGGCGGGCCGGATGCGATAGAGCCAGGACCGCCGGTTGCTGCCGCGCGGCGCGGTGAAGGCGGTACCGGAAAGCTGCTCGGCATACAGGCCATAAGGGCACCGCTGCGGCGAATTTCGTCCCACCGGCAAGGCTCCCGGCAACGACTCGCTGGCAAACTCGTTGCCGAAGCCCGACTGGTAGGCCAGGTCCGGCGTGGTTGACGGCAGGGTTGAAGCGGATGTGGGCATCCTGGATACTCCCGGTCGAGTCGATGAGCGTGCCCGCACCGGTCGACCGGTTGCGGTTGCGGCTGCGGCTGCGGCTGCGATGCCAGAATAACAATGATCCGGCTAGCCGTCAGGCCGCAACCGTACCTGGAACGCTCCGATCATGACCGACAGCGCGCAGGAAAACCTGGAAACCGTGGCGCAACTCTGGACCGCCGTCGGCCTGCCGGCGGACGCGCTGAACCATCTGACGCTGACGGGCTCCACCCCGGTCCTGCCGTCTTCGTTCGCGGTCAGCCGCGCAGCGCAGGCCAGCATCGCGCTGGCCGGCCTGGCGGCTGCCCGATTCGGCTACCTTCGCACCGGACGGCAGCAGCAGGTGACGGTCGACCTGCGCCACGCGGCAATCGAGTGCCGCAGCGACCATTACTTCACCATCGACGGCCGCAGCCTCACGATCAACGACCCGCTGACAGGCTTGTACCGCTGCGCAGAAGGCTGGGTCCGGATTCACGCCAATTTCCCCCATCATCGTGCCGGCGCCGTCGGCCTGCTCGGCTGCGAAGCCACGCGCAGCGGGATCGCGACGGCGCTGCAGGGCTGGGATGCGCTGGCGGTCGAGGAGCGCGCGGCCGCACTGGGCTTGCCGGTGGTGGCGCTGAGAACCGCGGAGGAATGGGACGCTTCCGGGCAGGGAATGGCGCTGGCAGGCAAGCCCAGCGTGGCGCTGAGCCGCATCGGCGATGCGCCGGCGGCGCCGGTGCGGCGATCGGCCAACCACCCGGGTGCGGACAATGACGCGGAAACGCTGCCATTGGCCGGGGTGCGAGTGCTCGAGCTGACCCGAATCCTGGCAGGTCCGGTCGGCGGCCGCACGCTTGCTGCCTATGGCGCGGACGTGATGCTGGTAAACGCCCCTCACCTGCCCAACATCGACGCCATCGCGGACACCAGTCGCGGCAAGCTATCGGTCCACATCGACTTGCGCACCGGCGCGGGAACGGCGCAGCTGCACGCATTGCTCGAGTCCGCCGACGTCTTCATCCAGGCCTACCGCCCGCAAGGCATCGCCGGCCTCGGGTTTTCGCCGGTGGTGCTGGCCGCCCGCTATCCGGGCCTCGTTTATGCCTCTCTGTCGGCCTACGGGCCGGATGGGCCCTGGCGGCTGCGACGCGGTTTCGACTCGCTGGTTCAGACGGCGGCGGGTTTCAACCATGCCGAAGCGGCAGCGGCTGGGGCGGAGGAACCCAGGCCGCTGCCCACCCAGATACTCGACCATGCGTCGGGCCACCTGCTCGCCTTCGGCATCCAGGCGGCGCTGATCCGGCGCAGCCGGGAGGGCGGGAGCTGGCATGTCCAGGTGTCCCTGGCGCAGACGGCTCGATGGCTGCGGGAGATGGGGCGGGTCCCTGACGGATTTTCTGTCCCGGTTCCAGGCCGCAGCGAAGTACAGGACCTGATCGAGGAGACTGCGTCGGGATTCGGCGCGCTGAGCGCCGTGCGGCATGCGGCCCGGTTCTCAGGCCTGCGCGCGGGCTGGAGCCGTCCTTCGGTGCCGGTCGGCACGCATCCGCCGTCATGGCCCTCAGTGTAGACTTGGCCCTGAAGCTCACCAACCAGACAAGCCATTGAACACGAAGCTCAACGAAACCGCCTCCGGCATGTACGTCATTTCCGCAACCCCCTTCGCGGAAGACGGCACGCTGGACCTCGACAGCACCCGCTCGCTGATGGATTTCTACCTCGCGTGCGGCGTAACCGGAATGACGATCCTGGGCATCATGGGGGAGGCTCCAAAACTTTCCGGTGAAGAAAGCCTGCAGTTCGCCAAGGCGGTCCTCAAGCAGGTCGACGGCAAGGTGCCGATCGTCGTCGGCGCCAGTGCGCCCGGGATCGACAACCTGAGCCACTTCGCCAAACGGGTGATGGACGCCGGCGCCGCCGGGGTCATGATCGCCCCGATTCCGGGCCTGAAGACCGACGAGCAGGTCTACGGCTACTTTGAACAGGTCGTGTCCCGTCTCGGCGACATTCCCTGGGTGCTGCAGGACTATCCGCAGGTCACCACCGTGCACATGGCGCCTTACCTCATCACCCGGATGGTCCATGACTTCAAGGGCCTGATGATGTTCAAGCATGAGGACTGGCCCGGGCTCAACAAGATCACCGCGCTGCGCGAAGCGGAGCG
>JBBRJB010000480.1:0-3107 GCA_038220085.1 Burkholderiales bacterium | reverse complement strand
GCGGCGGTATTCGTGAGCCGTCGTGTTCACCCAGGAGAGCCGGAACTCGACCGGGCGGTCATTTAGCGTGAATGCGATGCGGCGCACCAGGAGCAGCGGGGATGCCGCCGGGACGTCGAGCAGGGCGGCGATGTCGGCCGGCGCTCCGACGGCCCTGAGAGACTCCACGATGCGCATCACCGAGATGCCGAATCCATGCTCGTAGAGGTGATAGATCGTGTTGTCGCGCTCACGCAATCGCGCGAGCGACAAGCCGGCAAACAGGTCCGCCGATACGGTGATGTCGTCGACACCGATCGCTCGCCCGTCGATCCACAGCGAATTGCGGTATCCGATCACCGGCGACTTCGGCGCCAGTGCGAGGCTGGCCGCCACCTGGTCGTCCGCGCGGGCGCGTTGGAAATCCTCCAGCTTCACGTCGGGATAGTGGCGGCGCCCATCCTCGCCGACGATGCTGAAGAACAGGAACCTCATGCCGTTGCCGCGGTGGCTGGCGACGAATGTGCCGCGTCCCTGCTGGCGCAGCAGGACGTTCTCGGCGACCAGTTCGTCGATCGCCTTGCGCAGGGTGCCGATGGAAACACCGAAGTGCCTGGCCAGCCGGGGCTCCGCCGGGATCGCTTCGCCGGGCTTCCACTCGCCGGAACCGAGCGAATCGGTCAGGCGACGCTTGACCTCCTTGTACAAGGGGCCGCCCGTGTAGAGCGAGATGTCCTCGGGTCGGTTCATCCTCGAATCGATGTCTTGTGCGGGCAGGGAGTTGCCCGGACGGATTCTGTCACGAGTCGGGCGATATGTCTAAATGATATAAATCATATAGTTGATTTACCTGCGGCGATCGTTTAGGATGTGTGCTCAGGCAATTCCCGAGGAGACGCAACATGATCCACATAGTGCTGCATGACGCCAAGGATACGGTCGCGGTCGCGGTCGTCGAGGGCATCAAGTCCGGAACCACGCTCAACGCGTGGATCATGGACGAGGACAAGACCATCTCGGTTAAGGCGACCCAGGACATCCCGATCGGCCACAAGGTCGCGCTCAAGGACATGTCGGTGGGCGACACCGTCTACAAGTACGGCATCGACATCGGCAAAGTCGTGGCGGCCATCAAGGCCGGCGAGCACGCGCACGTCCACAACATCAAGACGAAGCGCTGGTAGCGGCCTGCAGGCCCGCGCCACACGTTCTGCCCATACCGAATAGAGGAATCCGACATGCCAGTGATCGACAAGAACACCACCTTCTGGGGCTATCGCCGCGAGAACAAACGCGCGGGAGTGCGTAACCACGTGATCATCCTGCCCCTGGACGATCTGTCCAATGCCGCCGCCGAGGCGGTTGCCGTCGCCATCAAGGGCACCATGGCGATCCCCCATCCCTACGGCCGACTGCAGTTCGGTCCGGACCTCGACCTCCATTTCCAGACCCTGATCGGCACCGGCTCCAACCCGAACGTCGCTGCGGTCGTGGTCATCGGCATCGAGGACGGCTGGACCAAGCGCGTGGTCGACGGCATCGCGAAGACCGGCAAGCCGGTGGTCGGCTTCGGCATCGAAGGCCATGGGGATCACGAGACCATCATGCGCGCTTCCAAGGCCGCGAAGGAATTCGTGCAGCATGCCACCGCTCTGCACCGCGTGGAGTGCCCGATCTCCGATCTGTGGGTATCGACCAAATGCGGCGAGTCCGACACCACCTCGGGCTGCGGCTCCAATCCCACCGTCGGCAACGCCTTCGACAAGCTCCATCCGCTGGGCACCACGCTGGTTTTCGGCGAGACCTCGGAGATCACGGGCGGCGAAGACATCGTTGCGGCGCGCTGCGCCAACGATGCGGTGCGTGAGCGCTTCATGTTCATGTTCAACCGCTACCAGGACATGATCAACCGCTGGCGCACCACCGACCTGTCGGAGTCGCAGCCGACCAAGGGCAACATTGCCGGCGGCCTCACCACGATCGAGGAAAAGGCCCTGGGCAACATCCAGAAGATCGGCAAGAAGTGCACAGTGGACGGCGTGATCGACAAGGCCGAGATCCCCAGCCATCCGGGCCTCTGGTTCATGGACTCCTCCTCGGCGGCCGCCGAAATGGTGACGCTGTGTGCCGCCTCCGGGTATGTCGTGCATTTCTTCCCGACGGGGCAGGGCAACGTCATCGGCAATCCGATCCTTCCGGTCATCAAGCTGTGCGCAAACCCGCGTACGGTGCGCCTGATGAGCGAGCATATCGACGTCGACTGCTCGGCACTGCTGCAGCGCGAACTCAACCTGGACCAGACCGGCGATAAGCTGCTGGAGTGCATGATGGCCACGGCCAATGGCCGCTGGACCGCAGCCGAGGCGCTGGGTCATCGCGAGTTCGTGCTCACGCGGATCCACGAGTCGGCCTGAGTCCGACGCCGCGCCGGGTGCCTTCGGCGCCTGGGACCGCCTGCAATCCCGGTGCCATCGACGGCGCCGGGCCTGCGGCAATGGATGGCATGCAATCGACGGGATGACGCACATGCGGATCGTGATTTCGGAGTTCATGGACGACGCCGCGGTGGCGTCGTTGCGTGGCAGTTTTCTGGTCGACTACGTCCCCACCCTGGTCGACGATCGTGAGGCTCTGCTGGCCGCAGTTGCCGACGCCCAGGCCCTGATCGTGCGCAACCGCACACGGGTGGACGCCGACCTGATAGCGCGGGCCTCGCAACTGCGGGTGATCGGACGCCTCGGCGTCGGCCTGGACAATATCGACACCGGTGCCTGCGAGGTTCGCGGCATCGAGGTTTTCCCCGCCACCGGCGCCAATGCGCTTGCGGTGGCGGAATACGTGATCTGCGCCGCGATGGTCCTGCTGAGGGGCGCATGGCATGCAAGCGCTGCTGTCTCGGGCGGCCGCTGGCCGCGTGCGGCGCTGTCCAACGGGCGGGAGACGGCGGGCAAGACCCTCGGCCTGATCGGGTTCGGCGGCATCGGCCAGTTGGCTGCCGGGCGCGCGGCGGCACTCGGCATGCGGGTCGTGGCCAGCGATCCGGCGCTGTCCCCTGACTTGCCGCTGTGGAAGGAACAGGCGGTCCGGCCGCTGCCGCTGGAGCGCCTGCTGGCCGAGTCCGATGTGGT
>JBBRJB010000479.1:0-3108 GCA_038220085.1 Burkholderiales bacterium | reverse complement strand
CCGGTAGGCCCCGAGCGGCCGAACCGGAGTCAGCGCCGACGCGACATCGCGCAATTCCAGGGTAGCCTTGCCGTTGAAACTGCCCCGGTCCACCACGAAGGGCTGCCAGGCAACGCCCAACGACGCGGTCGGCCGGACCGTTGTCCACGGCGAGCCCAGCCGGGCAAGGTTGACATTGGGCAACTGCATTGAACCGCCGGTGGCCTGCAACCGGGTGGCCGTGCCCGTGAACACCACCGGCTTGGCCATGCTCTCGTGGCTGGCGCTGGCCTGCAGACGGCCGATGAGCAGCGGCAGCGCGGAGATCTCCCAGCGGATCGTGCCCGGGATCACCACCCCCGCCAGCGAGGCCGGGCCACGGGCGGAACGCGCCCGCTGGTCCCGATCGGCTTCCGTAAACACGTCCACCAGGACGATCCGTCCCTGCCCCGACCAGATCGAGCCGCTCGCGTCCGCAAGCCGCACCCGTCCGCTCGTCGCCTCGCGCAGGCCCCAGTCCACCAGCGATGCCGGAGCGGTTGCGAGCATGGTTGCGATCGCCACGACGACGCCCAGCGCCGCGTAAAGAAGGATCCGCCCTACGCCCCAGGTGCGCCCCCCCGGCGGCCGTCTACTGGCCACGGCGAGGAGCCTCCAGGGCCAGCCGGCCACTGACGATGCCGGCGGATTCCCGGGTAATGGAGAGATCGACCACCCGCATCCGGGTTTCGCGGATCGCGCCATCCAGCCAGTACAGCCACTTTTCAAAGTCCGCCTGGCGAAACCGCGCCTCGATCATTTCTCCGTTTACCTCCAGCTGTGCCAGTGACGAGGAGAGTCCCGCATCGGCCAGCGTTTCCTCGATCCGGCCCCGCAACTGGGCTGCGCTTTCGTTGATCTGCTGGTTGCTGGTCGACGCCATCCGGGCTTCGGCTGCCAGCTGGTCCATCTGGGCGAGGTCTGTCCGCAATCCCGGCAGCTCCTTCGCGAGCTGCTGGCGCCCGTTCCAGGCCGGCTCGAAGGCCACCAGCCAGGCGAACACCAGGACCATGAAGCCGGCGGCGAGCGCCAGCATACGACGATCGCGCGCCGTCAGGCCATTCCATTTCAGGAGCAGCGGCTCAAGCATGTCCGGCCCCGATATCCGGTGCGGCTTGCATTTCAGTTTTTGCGGCCGCCGTCATGTCCCCTGCACCGTGACTTTCGCGGTCAGATCGCGTTCGTTATCGAACTGCAGTTTCAGTCCGAGTCGCGCGGCAGACTGGCGCAAGCCGTCACGCGCCCCTTGCCCGGTTGCGGCGCCGGGGTTGAACCGGACTTTCAGTTCACCCTCGCGATATTCGAGCGCGGCAATCGAATCGAGGGCCTTCGGCCCCAATGCCTGTGCAAACCGTGCCGCCAGCGGCACGAAGTCGTCCGGACCGGCCCGTCCGCTCTGCGCACGCAGCGCGGCGACATTGCGCTTCATCTGCAGGACCGGATCGACGACCGCCTGGGTGCCGGGAAAGGCCGCACGAAACTTCTGCTCCATCGACTGCCGCATCGCCTGCTTCTGGGTGCTCTGCAAAGCCCAGTGAACGTTCAAGCCGATCAGCGACGCCACGACGCAGGCGGTCGCCAGGGCTGCCGGCGCCCGCCAGCGGCGCCAGTCGAACTGCGCCATCGCCGCCTTCATGCCTGAGGCGCGACCCAGCAGGAGGTCGATCGCGGCGGTTCGCACCAGCGGCAGGCGCGCCATCTCGACCACCATGCCGCAGCGCTGCGCCGCCTTCTGTACCGGCCGCTGCCATTCGCCGTCTTCCAGGTAGGCCCTCAGCTTGGCCGGCTTGACGGCGGACGCGGCGCCGGCCTCCAGGATCGCCACGATCGCTTCGGCCCGATAGTCGGGATCCTCGCCGGCGTTCCAGCCCAGCCCGCTGCCCGGCCCGGTTCTCAGAGCGAGCGCGTCATGGGCGCAGGCCAGGGACCACTGGTCAGCGGCGAGCGGCAACGCCAACTGCGCTGGCCACAGCGCATCTACCCTCATCTGCCGACGGGCAAACGCCCCGACGACGAATTCGACCCAGTCCCGATCCACCACGCCGACCAGGCGTTTGCCGTCCGCCGACGCCGGACCCGGCACGATCAGGCACTTGGAGACATCCTGCAGCAGGAACTCCTCCACCACATTGGGCAGCGCCTGGCGCAGTCGCGCCCCGGACAACGGCGGCAGCGTCACATCCAGCAGACTCACGTCGCGGGCATCGGCAATCAGCCAGACCTGCCGCACGCCCTCCAGCGAGTCGAGCGATGCCCGGCGCAGGGTCGGCCGCGGCGCGCCGCCGACATGCGCCAGCAGCAGCGCCTCGCTGCCGAACGCACGCTCGCCGGCGCTGCGCGGCGGCAGCCAGACGACTGCCTGGTGTTTCTTCAGTTGCGGTGTTGCCATACGACCTGTATGACGCCGCGGGGACCCGAACTGTCCCGGCGGATCAAGGTTTCCGTTTGTGACTCGACGCGATCGTACCTGATCATGCCGTAGACCAAGAAGAAACGGGTATTGACCGACAACAGGGTCTGATTCACGACAGCAGCCGAGTCCAGTCCCATCCTCTGACGGACCGCAGACAGCGTCGTCAGAGGCAGTCGCTCACGCTGCGCGATGAAACTCTTTGCCATCGACAGGGTGGCGTCGGGAATCATCGCGGCGATGACCTCCGCCGGCGCGGTGTTCAAATTTACCGGGGTTGTTTCATCCGGTAACACTGTCACGAACGGCTGCAATGTCTGCATCACCGCGTCATCGAAACCGGGAACGTCGCGCAGGTCACCGAACTGGATCAGGCGGATTTCCGCGGCCGGGATGGTCTGGCTGTCGAGCGTCGTCGGACGGGACTTGAGAATCCTGGCGAGGACCTGTTGAACCAGGGACTCCGGCAGCCCGAGCAGGGACATCAGCTTGGTCATCGCCGCCAGATGCGGCGCCGAAGGCAGACCGTTGGCCCCGACCAGCGTGTTGACGTTGAACCGGGACTGGGCGTCGGTGACGTTGCCGGCCAGGAAGGCATTGCGGCTGCGATCGCCGATCTTCGCGCCCCCGGTGACGGTCTCGTCCAACTGGGTCTCCACGACCGGGGTGGCCCAGACGTC
>JBBRJB010000478.1:0-3123 GCA_038220085.1 Burkholderiales bacterium | reverse complement strand
GCTTGCCGCGATCCAGGCGCTTGCCGTCGTCCCATTTCAGCGGTCTGCTCAAGCGGCGGTTCATGCCGATGTCGAGATCGGTCATGACGAATACCGGCGTCTGCAGGCGGTCCGCCAAGTCCAGCGCTTCCGCGGTGAAGTCGAAACACTCGGCTGGATCTTCGGGAAACAGCAGCACGTGCTTGGTGTCGCCGTGGCCAGCATAGGCACACGCGAGGATATCGGCCTGCTGGGTGCGCGTCGGCATGCCGGTGGAGGGGCCGCCGCGTTGGACGTTGACGATGGTCGCGGGTATCTCCGCGAAGTAGGCGAGCCCGAGAAACTCGGTCATCAACGAAATTCCCGGCCCGGACGTCGCGGTGAAGGCGCGCGCGCCGTTCCAGCCGGCGCCGACCACCATGCCGATCGATGCGAGCTCGTCCTCGGCCTGCACGATGGCATAGCGGGCACGGCCGGACCCGGGATCGTGCCGCAGCTTGCGACACCAGGACTCGAACGCCTCCGCCACCGACGAGGACGGCGTGATCGGGTACCACGCGCAGACGGTCGCGCCGCCGTAGACGGCGCCGAGCGCGGTGGCCGCGTTGCCCTCTATGAAAACCTGGTCGCCGACGCAGTCCCGGCGCTCGACCGCGAGCCCGATCGGCGGCAGCGACTGCTGGGCGTGCGAACGGCCGAGGTGCAGGGCCTTGATGTTCGAATCCAGCAGTTTTTCCTTGCCCTTGTACATCTCGCCGAACAGCTTCTCGATCACGTTCGGGTCCAGGCCCAGCATGGCCGACAACGCACCCAGGTAGACGATGTTCTTCATCAGCTGGCGCTGTCGCGGGTCGCCGTAGTTGGCATTGGTGAGCTCAGTCAACGGCATGCCGATGACCTGGATATCGTTGCGGAACTTCTCCGGTGGCAGCGGCCGGGTCGAATCGTAGAACAGGTACCCGCCGGGCGACAATTCCTGAAGGTCCCGATCCCAGGTCTGGGGATTCATTGCGACCAGCATGTCGACCCCGCCGCGCCGCGCCAGGTAGCCTTTCTCGTTGACCCGCACCTCATACCAGGTGGGTAGCCCCTGGATGTTGGAGGGAAAGATATTGCGCGGGCTGACCGGCACGCCCATGCGCAGTATCGACTTGGCGAAGAGCTCGTTGGCAGAAGCAGACCCGGAACCGTTGACGTTGGCAAACTTGATCACGAAATCGTTGACGGCGCGGATCGGCGCCTGAAGCGGATTCATTTCGTCACTTGCTCCTCAAGCCGCACGCGGCAGGGAACCCGGCGCCGCGCCGGGGTGAGACGACTGTCCCCGCCGGCAACCGGGCCCGGCGTTCGTCATCTCGATCAGGAACTTCTGCATGTCCCAGGCCCCGGTGGGACAGCGCTCCGCGCACAAGCCGCAGTGCAGGCAGACGTCTTCATCCTTCACCATCACGCGCCCCGTCTTCAGCTCGCCGGAGACATAGAGGCTCTGCTCCAGGTTCAACGCGGGCGCGGTCAGCCGCTCGCGCAGATCCGCTTCCTCCCCGTTGGCCGTGAAGCTGATGCAGTCCATCGGGCAGATGTCCACGCACGCGTCGCACTCGATGCACTTGTCGTCGGCGAACACCGTCTGGATGTCGCAGTTGAGGCAACGCTGCGACTCCTTCATGGCGGTCTGCAGGTCGAAACCAAGCTCGACTTCCACCTTGATGTTCTTCAGTGCCAGCTGTGCGTCCGCCCAGGGCACCTTGCGGCGCAACTCCGGCGAGACCTCGTTGTCATAACTCCACTCGTGAATGCCCATCTTCTGCGAGAAAGTCGTGACCCCGGGCGCGGGACGTTGGGCGACGTCCTCGCCGTTGAGGAACTTGTCGATCGAGATGGCGGCGTCGTGCCCGTGGGCGACTGCCCAGATGATGTTCTTGGGCCCGAAGGCCGAGTCTCCGCCGAAGAAGACCTGCGGCAGGGACGACTGCAAGGAGGCCTTGTCCAGCCGGGGCAGTCCCCACTCGTCAAACTCGAGGCCGAGGTCCGGCTCGATCCATGGAAAGGCATTCTCCTGCCCGATGGCGACGAGCACGTCGTCACAGGCCATGAACTCGTCCGGCTCGCCGGTCGGCACCAGCTTGCGCCGACCCTTGGCGTCATGCAGCGCCTCGACCTTCTGGAACCAGACCCCCTTCAGTGCGCCGCCGTCGACCTCGACCGATTTGGGAACGAGGAAGTTCAGGATCGGAATGCCTTCATGCTGGGCGTCTTCCTTCTCCCACGGTGACGCCTTCATCTCGTCGAAGCCCGAGCGCACCACCACCTTGACGTCTTCGCCGCCCAGGCGTCGCGCCGAACGGCAGCAGTCCATCGCGGTGTTGCCGCCGCCCAGCACCAGCACCCGCCGGCCGATGCGGGTGGTATGGCCGAAGGCGACCGAGGCGAGCCAGTCGATGCCGACGTGGACATGGGCGGCTGCCTCGGCAGCGCCGGGCACATCGAGCGGGCGGCCGCGCGGCGCCCCGGAGCCGACGAAGATCGCGTCGTAACCTTCGCTCAACAGCGCCCGCATCGAATCCACGGTGCGCTGGCGGAACTGGACGCCGCCCAGCGCCATGATGTAGCCGACCTCCTCGTCGATGACCGACTCCGGCAACCGGAAACGCGGAATCTGGCTGCGGATCATGCCGGCCATGCCGGCATCGCGATCGAACAGGGTGATGTCATACCCCAGCACCGCAAGGTCCCGGGCCACGGTCAGGGAAGCCGGGCCGGCGCCGACACAGGCGAGCCGGCGGCCGTTGCGCTTGGCCGCGGGCTTGGGCAGCATCGGGGTGATGTCGTCCTTGAAATCCGCCGCGACCCGCTTGAGTCGGCAGATGGCGACCGGTTCGGGCTTCTCGGTGTTCTCTTCCTCCACGCGGACGCGCCGGCAGGCGGGTTCGCAAGGCCGGTCACAGGTGCGACCGAGGATGCCGGGAAAGACGTTGGATTTCCAGTTCACCATGTAGGCGTCCGAGAACCGGCCCGCCGCGATGAGTCTGATGTATTCGGGGACGGGCGTGTGCGCAGGGCACGCCCATTGGCAATCGACCACTTTGTGAAAGTAGTCGGGCGCCAGCACATCGGTGGGACGCAAAAGTCTCCTCCAGGCTTCAA
>JBBRJB010000477.1:0-3123 GCA_038220085.1 Burkholderiales bacterium | reverse complement strand
CCACAGCCGGGTGAAACCTTCGGTGTACTTGAGCCCGATCGCCCAGGCGATCTCGAACAGGCCGGCGATGAAGAGGACGATCCAGGACAACTTGATTCTCCAGGGAGTCAGCGGCGCGGTTGCATTGTAGAGGCGCGGCTGTGGGGCAGGCGCCGGGCGCCGGTGCGGTAAGCTTCGGTCAGATTCAACCCGCCGCACCGCATACGCAATGCCCCACGCCCCGGCTGCTGCCACCGACAATCGCCTCGCCAGCGCGCATCTGGTGGATGCGGCGCAGGAACAGGCATGGAACGAGGGCCGGCTCGCGACACCCGTGCTCGCACCTGCTGCGCGCCTGTGGCAATACACCCGCTCCGGCGTGGTGCTGGGCCGCTCACAGCACGCGTTGCTGGTTTCGCTCGACGCCGACGCGCATCGGATCGTCGAACGGTCGGCGGGCGGCGGTGCGGTGCTGATCGGGCCGTGGATGCTCGGGGCGTCGGTGGTGCTGCCGCTGGCGCATCCGCTGCTGCAGAACGAAACGATCGCCGACAGCTACCGCTGGCTTGGAGAATTGTTCGTCGCCGCGCTGGCGGAAAACGGGGTGGCGTCGGTCTCGGCGCCGCGCGAGGCAACCTGGAAGGCGCCGCCGCACTTGGCCTGGTCCTGCTTTGCAGGCATGTCGCCTTGGGAGGTCGCCATCGGCAACCGCAAGCTGGTCGGCTTCGCGCAGCGGCGCAGCCGTCACGGCGTGCTGCTGGTCGCGGGTGCGCTACTGGCGCCCGTGCCCTGGCTCGTGCTGTGCGAGGCGCTTCGGCAGCCCGTGCAATGGGCGCGCGAACTGGCTTCATCGACCATCGATGCTGGGTCGGCCGCAGGGCGACCGCTGGCAGTCGACGCGTTCACTGACAGCGTCCTGCGCCGGCTGGCGCGGGCGCTCGGGGCACCTGAGCGAACATAGCGCACTGAGCGCACTGAGCTCCTGGACGCGACTGTCGGCATCCGGTTTCGGACACGGTGTTAGGATGGCTACGCGCACCGTCCGGTCAGCCGGCACTGCAATCATCCGGAGTTTCCCATGCCCAGCAGCGACGCCTTCCGCCAGTGGGTCCTCGCCTTGCCGAAGGCGGAACTGCATCTTCATATCGAAGGCTCGCTCGAGCCGGACATGATGTTCGCGCTGGCCGAACGCAACAAGGTCAAGCTGCCTTATCCCGATATCGACGCCGTGCGCGCCGCCTACCGGTTCGACGATCTCCAGTCTTTCCTCGACCTTTATTACGCCGGCGCCGACGTGCTGCGTACCGAGCAGGATTTCTTCGACCTTTGCTGGGCCTATCTGCAGCGTGCCAAGGCGGACGGCGTGGTGCATACCGAAATCTTCTTCGATCCGCAGACCCATACGGCGCGCGGCGTCGCCTTCGAGACGGTACTGGACGGTCTCGAAGCAGCGCTGAAGAAGGGAGAAACCGAGCTCGGCATCACCTCCGGGATCATCATGTGTTTCCTGCGTCACCTGCCCGAGGCGGACGCTTTTGCCACGCTGATGCAGGCGCGTCCGCATGCGGGCCGGATTATCGGCGCCGGGCTCGATTCGTCGGAGAAGGGGCACCCGCCGTCGGATTTCGTGCGGGTGTTCGATGCCTGCGCTGCGATGGGCTGGCACCTGGTCGCCCACGCAGGCGAAGAAGGACCTGCCGAATATGTCATCGAGGCACTCGACCTGCTCAAAGTGGAGCGCATCGACCACGGCGTGCGCAGTGAGTCGAACCCGGCGCTGATGCAGCGCCTGGCCCGCAGCCGGGTGCCGTTGACCGTCTGCCCTTTGTCAAATGTAAAGCTGCGCGTCTTCCCGGACCTGGCGTCGCACAACCTGAAGCGCATGCTGGATGCCGGCATCAATTTGACGATCAACTCCGATGATCCGGCCTATTTCGGCGGCTACGTCGGCGAAAATTATCTCCAGACCGCCGCCGCCTTGAATCTCGGGCGTGACGAGATCCTGGAACTTGCCCGGAACAGCCTTGAAGCCAGCTTCGCCCCGCGGGACGCCAAGGCCGGATGGGTGGCGGATCTGGGGCGCCACCGGTAGCTGCTGGCAGCATCCTGTAACTCCAGCCGACTGCCTGGCGCGGCTGTGGCCTGCTAGTATTGATTGTCGCATGGCAACATCGGCGCCCGGTGGGGCCGCCGGTCGGGATCGGCACTTGCTGCCGGGACTGCTACCCCGTAGAAATCCCGTTGCCCGCGCACATGCCAGGAGTCCGCCCCGATGAATTTTCCGTACTCCGACAGGTTCCTAGCCCTGCTGGCGCCGATCCTGCTGGTGACGATTGTTTCTGCCGGGTGCATCCGGGAGGATGCGGCCTCCCGGGAGGAGTCGAGCGGTCGGGCGGTGCTCGTCGGGGCTTCCGCTGCAAACGCGACGCTGGTCGGGACGACGGTTGCCGCCGCGCCCGCGGAGCGGGACCGGGCCGCCGTCGCGGAGAACGATCCGTTCAAAGTGGCGTTCGCCTATGGCGCGCCACTCGGAGAGAGCGGGGCGGGCTTCGCCCATGATCGCGGCCGTCGTGAAATGCAAGCCATGCTGGGCGGCAAGGTCAGCACCAGATTCGTCGAGGGGCGCACTGCGGGTGATGGCGCCGAGCAGGCATTGCGCGACCTGGCCGGCCAGGGCAACCAGATCATCTTCGGGGCGACCATAGCCGACCGCCGGATGATGCTGCGCCTGGCCAGGGAGTTTCCCGACATCAAGTGGGAGGGGGCCGGCAGCGGTTTCGACGGTGCCTCGAACCTGCGCAGTTACGACGTCCGGACCTACCAGGGGGCTTACCTGGCGGGCATCGTTGCCGGCAAGATGACGCGCACGGATACGCTGGGATTCATCGGGTCGGTCCCGGTGCCTGAGGTGATCCGCAGCATCAACGCCTACACGCTCGGTGCCCAATCGGTGAACCCGTCGGTGCGAACCAAGGTCGCATGGGTCCAGAAATGGTCCGATCCGCGCCGGGAGGCGGAGGCGGCCCAGTCGCTGATCAGCGCCGGTGCGGACGTTCTCCTGCAGAGCACGGATTCCACCGCGCCGCTTCAGGTGGCGGAAAAGGCCGGCAAGTACGCTTTCGGCTGGAACAGCGATATGAAATC
>JBBRJB010000476.1:0-3127 GCA_038220085.1 Burkholderiales bacterium | reverse complement strand
GGTCGCCATGTTTCTCGTGGGTGGCGGGATACTCACCCACGGCTTCTCCGCTGTTCAACACTGGATCGAGGGAGCGGCGCAGGAAGCGAGCGCGCTGCCCGGCGCGGGCGCGCTCTTCGGCGCCCTCACGCCGACACTGCTGAACATGGCGGCCGGTGTGGTCGCCGGCGCCGTCACCCTGGCCGCCGTCATGTTTGTCCGCAAGGGCATGGCCATGATCCGGGGCCGCAATGCCGACGCGCCGACCTGATCCGGCGACGGGCAATACGGCGACCCGTACAGCGGTCGACACGACGCCCCATTCGGCGTCCGATATCCGGACGCGCCGGCATGGCACTCAGCGCTGTCGGACCAGATCCACCAGCTTGCCGATATCGAGGGACTGCGACTGCGACGCGATCTGAGGGGCGAACCGTTCCTGCAGTGTCCGGCCCTCCTGCACCAGCGACTCGAAGGTCTCTCTCAGCAGTCCGGCGTTCATGTTCCGGCCGCCCGCATAGTACCGCCGGGCGACCTGGCCGATGGCCCAGGTGGTCGCGAACGAAAATGCCATGCCGGTCGCGCCGCTTGCGAGTCCGCCTGACATCCTGCCCGCCGCCATGCCGAGGAGGCCGCCGAGCAGTTTGCGCCCGACGCCCTCGAGATACTGTCCGGTCACCCCCGCTCCCATCGTCGCGAGCAGTTCCTTCACATGCTCGCGATCGAGTTCGTACCCATGGGCCTTGCCGATCCGATAAACCAGCTTCATCTGCAGCGGAATGATCGCCAGCGATGCCAGCGACTGCGGCAGCAATTCCAGCGCGCCATTCAGGATGGCCGCGTCGAGAATCGTCTTGTCCATCCCGGCCTCATCCGGGCGGAACGACCCGGCCGCGCCGGCTGCCGAGGCGGCCCCGGTAATGGCCTTGCTGCTGCTATCGGCGGTGCCGATGAAGATCTTGCCGCTGGCGACCTCTGCAGCGGCCTGTTCCTCCGGATCGACGGCGCGATCTGCCGCGGACAGCGCTGGGTCGCCCTGGGTAGTCGGGCTCGGGATGTCAGCGGCGCCGGTCACGCCCGGCTCCAACGGCACGCTGGCCAGGGCGTCCGCGCCTTCTGTGAGAGGGCGGGTCACCTTGTCATCGAGACCGAGCTCGCCGGCAAGACTGGCGAGGAAGGCGCTTTCCTGCTCGCTGCGCAGGCCGTCGGCTTCGGCGACCCCGACCGCAAATTCATAGGCCAGCTGCTTCAGCTCGCGACTGGACAGCTGCGCGCATGCCGAAGCGAGCGTCGTCTTCTTCAGCAGTATGTCGTGATGAAGGGCGGCCATTTCCAGCTCGCCGTCGAGCGCTTGCGCGACCCGCCGGACTTCCTCGCGTTCGCCCTGGTTCTGGTGATCGTCGGCGAAAGCCGCGAGCAGCGCGATCGACACCAGCGCCTGTCGTTCCTGTTCAGTCATTGGCAACATCCTGTAGTGGAGCCCTACCTTACCTAGTCGACCGGGATCAGCACCGGATCGTCTTCCGGGTCCTTGCCGTGGTAAGCCACGCGGATCGCCGCGTCTTCCGCATCGTCCCAGGCGCGCGCCGCATGGCGGTCGAATCGCCGCTCCCGGTTGGAGCGCGACATCACCGCCTTGTAGGCGGCGTCAGGGGTCACATGTCGCGCCGCCATCAAGGCAAGCGCCGCCTCGCATCCGGCTTCGATATCCTGCGCGCTGGCGTTGGTATCCGCGATGCCCAGCTTCATGACAGACCTCCATGCAGGCCATGACCCGGGTCATGGCAATTCCTCAGTGCCATCCATGATAGTGGACAACGGTTCAGACCCGTCCGCGCAGCAGGGTCGCCAGGTCGTCCGCCTGAAGCAGCCTGATTCGTTTCTCGGCAGCGTAGCGCACCGCCTGTTCGGTCACCTGTCCGGTCGCAACATAGACGATCTCGTCGGCTTCGAGGCGCTCACGTGCCGCAATCAATTCGCGCAAGGGCTCGACGCCGGTTCGTCCGACCTTCCAGCGCTTGCAGTTGACCAACGTCTTGCGCCCACCCTTCTTCATCTCGAAGTCCGCGCCAGCCCCATCGACCCGCCTGACCTCGTAGCCATCGCGCCGGAACGCCGACTCCATCGTATCGGCGAACTGCTTCCAGCTCATGGCCGAAACCGACGCCAGGGTGCCGGCCACCCGGGCCGGGCTGGGCTTCTGCAACTGGCGCCAGAGCGTGATCGAGCCGATGACGATGAACGGCAAGGCGCCGACCGCGCCGAAGACGAAGTACTTGTCCGGCAAGGCGAGGCGGGACAGCAGCACGATTCCCGCGCCCACCAGCATGCTGATCCACCACGAAGAACGCAGCAGGATCGCGAACAGGGAATTCTCGGCCATCTCGAACTTCACGGCTCACCTCGTCGTCGGGTACGTCTACATCGCGCTCCGCCATCACGGTCCGCAACGGCGTGCAAAAGCGCCGCGCATTGTAGAGTCAGGACCGGCGCATGCTTTCAGATTCGATTTCGAGATCATAGGCCCGGCCCGGCCACCGCCAGCCGGATCGGGTGGTCGGGTGTATCTTTTCGCATTCAATGGAGATTCGACATGGCTGAATTCACTGGCCCGCCACTGGAGGCCGGCGTCCTGCCCGACGGGATCAGGTCCGGCTTCGTCGACGGTGTGAACGGCCTGAGAATGCACCTGCTCGAAGCCGGTTTCGACGATGCCGACCCGCACGCGCGCCCATGCGTGCTGCTGCTGCACGGTTTTCCGGAACTCGCCTACAGCTGGCGCAGGATCATGGTGTCGCTGGCGTCGGCGGGCTATCGCGTCATCGCGCCGGACCAGCGCGGCTATGGCCGAACCACCGGCGGGCACGCGCAAGACCCGGCCGGTCCTGCGCCCTACCGGCTGCTGAACCTGGTCCGCGACGCCATCGGCCTGGTGTCGGCGCTCGGCTACCGTTCGGTTGCGACGGTGGTCGGCCATGATTTCGGCGCCTCGGTCGCTGCCTGGTGCGCTTTGCTGCGACCGGATGTCTTCCGGACGATGGTGCTCATGAGCGCGCCGTTCGCCGGCCCGCCGCAACTGCCTTTCAACATCGCGGGGTCAGCGGTCGATAACCCGGCATCGCCGGACATCCATCAGGCGCTTGCCGCC
>JBBRJB010000475.1:0-3135 GCA_038220085.1 Burkholderiales bacterium | reverse complement strand
CTCTGGACCGGCGCCTACGTCGACTCCATCGGCGATCCCACTGCCGACCTGCGCTCGAACATCGCAGCAGAAGCCCGGGCGAAGATCGTCTACGAGCGTCTGATAAGCATCACCGAGGATCCCGGCGTCAAGGAAGCGCTGTGTTTTCTGATGACCCGTGAGATCGCACACCAGATCTCATTTGAAAAAGCCTTGTATTCGATACAACCCAATTTCCCTCCCGGCAAATTGCCGGGCGACCCGCGCTTCGCTCGCACCTATTTCGACATGTCCCAGGGCGACGACCCCAGCCCGCGAGGACCCTGGAACAGCGACGAGAATTTCGACTTCGTAAGCAGCCGCGATGAGCAGAGTGCGGTCGACGGCGGCGACGGCGGGGCAAGCGTATCGATGAAGGGCAAGGAACGCTCGGCGGTGGAGGCTTTGGCCGCCCGTACCGCCTCCGATGCGAATTCGGACCCGATGACGGGTGCGGAGTTGGGCATGGGGGAGCGCCCGGACAACAGCGAACGTACGTCATGAGGCCGCGTACTTCCTCCACTCGTGCGGGCACAGCCCGGGACCGGTGACCCAATTGATCGCAGTCGTGGTTCCTGCTCACAACGAGCAGGACGTTATCGGTGCGTGCCTGCGTTCGGTGTTTCTCGCGAGCCGCTGCGCCGCCCTCGGCGAGGAGCCGGTTCTGGTGATCGTCGTCCTGGACGACTGCTCGGACGAGACCGAAGCGATCGCTCGCGAACACGGTGCGGTCTGCGTGTCGGTGTTTGCGCGCAACGTGGGTCGTGCACGCGCCCTTGGCGCGGAGATGGCCCTGCAGGCGGGAGCCCGCTGGCTGGCGTTCACCGACGCCGACAGCGAGGTGCCGCCGGACTGGCTGTCCGCGCAACTTGCCCTCGGCAGCGATGCCGTCTGTGGCGTGGTGGATGTGCGCGAATGGGGAGACTATGACGATTCGGTGCGGCGTCAATTCCACGCGAATTACTTCGCTATGGATGGACATGTCCACATTCATGGCGCCAACCTGGGCGTCAGCGCCGGCGCCTATCGATCCGCTGGTGGCTTTCCGCCACTGGCAAGCAGCGAGGACGTCGCCCTGGTGAATGCGCTGCAGACCTGCGGGGCATCCATCGCCTGGTCGGCCGCAGCGAAGGTGGTGACCAGCGCCCGTCGCAGCTACCGCGCGCCGGGCGGCTTCGGCGCGACCCTCGAGCGCATCGACGGCTTGCGGCACGAAGGGACTGTGCAGGGTGTACAGGAGGAGCGGGCGTGAACGCCGCCAGCGCGGCAACCGCGTCCGCCGCAGAAGTCCGGGTGGCGCTGCAGCAGGTAGATCCCAGTCAACCGGTGGCCGCCTCGTTGCAGCGCCTGGTCCGGCTCGGACTGGATCACCTGCCAATGCCCGGGAGCGGCGCGACGCGCGAGCGGTGGCAGGTACTGGCGGCGGTCGCCGAGTTCGACCTGTCTCTGGCCAAGCTCTACGAAGGCCACACCGACGCGCTCGCCATACTCACGGAACTGCACGCCCTGTCGCCGGGAACGGACGGCCTTGCACAGCCTGTCACCTGGTGCGTATGGGCCGCCGAATCGCCTCAAGGGCGCGCCCTGATCGAGCCGCAGGCCGACGGATCGGTCCGCCTGAACGGCGCCAAGTTCTGGTGTTCCGGCGCTGACACGGCAAGCCATGCGCTGCTGACCGCCTGGTATCCGGACAAGCGCGGCCCGCAACTGGTGCGCATCGCGCTTGATCAGCCCGGCGTCACGGTGGTGGCCGACGGTTGGCATGCGGTGGGCATGGCCGCCAGCACCAGCTTGACGGTACGGTTCGACGACGCGGTCGGCTCGACGGTGGGCGCCTGCGGTCAGTATCTGGAACGACCCGGCTTCTGGCAGGGAGGCGCGGGCATCGCAGCTTGCTGGCTCGGCGGTGCCCGTGGCATCGCCCTTGCACTCTTCAGTTCGCCGCAACTGCGCAGCGAAGGCTTGCGCGCGCACCTCGGCCTGATCGCCCTGGGCAAAGTCGACGTGGCGCTGGAAGCGGCAGGCGCCACCCTGCGCGAGACAGCCCGCTGGATCGATGCCCATCCGCGCGACGACGCGAGCGAAGTGACGCTCAGGGCCCGCCTCGTCACCGAAGAAGCAGCGCGTCGCGTGCTCGACGAGGCGGGGCGGGCACTGGGGGCGACCCCGTTCTGTCGCGACCGCTCGTTCGCCCGGGCCGCTGCCGACCTGCCGGTCTTCATCCGCCAGAGCCACGCCGAGCGCGACTGCATCGCGCTGGGTGAACGGCTGCTGTCGTCGGAGGCCAGTCCGTGGATGCTGTGAATGCTCAGGACGCTGAACCCCAGATCCGCGGCGAGAGCACCAGCGAACACGAATGGCAGTCCTGGGCGGGCCTCTCGGCGCTCGACACCTTCCTACCGTCCCACTGGCTCCCCGTAACCGCACGCCTGGTCGTGGTGGCCCCGCATCCCGACGACGAGATCCTCGCCTGTGGCGGGCTCCTGGCCTGGCAGGCCCGCCGCGGTGGCGACTGCCTGGTGCTGGCCGTCACCGACGGGGAAGCCAGCCACGGCGACCTCGATCGTGAGGCGGCAGCATCACTGGCAGCGGCACGACGTGCGGAAAGCGCCGCGGGTTTGTCGCATCTTGGCCTGCGCCATGACTGCGTCGAGCGGCTCGCGCTCCCGGACGGCAAGGTCTCTCTTCAAGTAGAGGCGCTGGCCGCGCGCCTGCGGCAACTCCTGAGGCCCGAAGACCGGGTGATCAGCGCCTGGCGCGAGGACGGTCATCCTGACCACGAGGCGACGGCGCTCGCAACTGCCGCGGCCTGTCGTGACCTGGGCTGCCCGCTGCTGGAAGCCCCGGTCTGGATGTGGCATTGGGCGGCACCAGGCGATGACCGGGTGCCCTGGCGGCGACTGAGCCGGTTCGCCTTGCCGCAGGACTTGCGCGCGCGCAAGGTCGCCGCATTGTCGGCCCACCTCACCCAACTCACGCGCCGCAGTCCCGGCGAGCCGGCCGTACTGGGTCCGGCGATAATTGAGCGCAATGCCCGCGCCTGTGAGTACTTCTTTGCTTGACACCAGCCGATGAACGCACCGCCCGCCAAGGACTATTTCGAGACCCTCTTCGATG
>JBBRJB010000474.1:0-3137 GCA_038220085.1 Burkholderiales bacterium | reverse complement strand
CCTGACTGCGGCCTGCCTCATGACCGTGACGGCACGACGAAGTTTCCCGATCCTCGGCAGGCGTGGGGCCGTGCTGATGGTCGCGCCAAGCTGGTTGCTGGTGGCAACAGTGCTGATCGTGCCGGCCTGCCACGTCTTCTGGCTGTCGCTGCACCAGTCCAGCTTCGGTCAGGCCGCGAGTTTCGTCGGCGCCGACAATTACGTTGCGGTGCTGTCGGATCGGTACTTCTGGCGGGCACTGTTCAACACCCTCATCGTCGTGGCGGTCGTCGTTCACCTCGAAATGCTGATCGGCCTTGCGGTCGCCTTGCTGTTCGCCAGCGGTGTCCCCTTCAAACCCTTGCTGATGGCCGTCATGCTCGCGCCTTATGCAGTGAGCGAAGTCGGTGCCGTCGTCATCTGGCGGTTCATTCTCGACCCTGAGATCGGTTCGCTCACCCGCTTGCTCCGAGCGGTGGGACTCGGTCCGCTCGAATGGGGCGTCAACCCCTGGCATGGACTGGGCGTGATTTCGCTCATCTCCATCTGGCTGCACCTGCCGTTCACCTTCGTGATCCTCTACGCGGCGCGTCTTGCGCTGCCCCGCGAACTCTACGAGGCAGCGACCGTGGATGGCGCCGGGCCCTGGGCGCAGTTCCGCCGCATCACGCTGCCGCTGCTCAAGCCCGCTATCGCCGTGGCGATGCTGTTCCGCTACATCTTCGCCTTCCGGCTGTTCTCGGAGGTCTGGCTGACGACCCAGGGCGGTCCGGCGCGCTCCACGGAAGTGGTCGCGCTCTATCTCTACGTCGAGGCATTCCGGTACAACCGATTCGGAGTCGCTACCGCCACGGGCTGGATCATGGTGGTCGTCTCGGCCCTGGTCGCTTTCGTTTATCTCAAGCGCACCTATCGCAGCCTCTTTGCAGGCCCCGCCACTGAATGAGACGACCGTTCGTCACGGCTGGAAAGGCAATCGCCCTGGCGTTGCTGGTCGCCTGGTCACTCGGCCCCGTCGCCCTGATGGCGCTGGCCTCACTGCGGCCACCCCGCGAGATCTTCGACGCCGGCGCGCCCGTTCTATTCAGGCCGACTCTGGACAGCTACCGGGCCCTGCTGGGGCAATGGCCGGATTTCCTGGCGGGCATGGTCAACAGCCTGATCGTCACCGGGTTCGCCACCATTCTCGCCGTCCTGGCGAGCGCGCTTGCCGGGTATGCGTATTCCCGCTACCGCTCGCGGACGATGATGATGTCCGCCCTCGGGCTGGTCTTCCTGCGGCTGATTCCGCCGATCGTGACGACGCTGCCGCTGTTTCCAATCGTGAACTGGCTCCGGCTCAACGATACCCACCTGATCCTGATCATTCTTTATGCCACCTTCTTCGTTTCCCTCGGCACGATGGTCATGCGCACTTTCATGGATCAGATCCCGGTGGAAATCGACGAAGCGGCATTGGTCGATGGCGCCAGTCATCTTCAGATGATCCGGCGGGTGATTTTTCCGCTGGCGATCCAGGGGATGATCGCGGTGGCCGTGTTCGTCATCGTCTTCTCCTGGAACGAGTTTCTGTTCGCGTTCATCTTCACCACCAAGGCGGCGAAGACCGCACCTCTGGTTCTGGCGGAAATGACCGGCGCGGTGGACGGGGTGGACTGGGGGGTACTGTTCGCCGCAGTGACACTGCATCTGCTGCCGGTCCTCGCATTCGTGGTACTCGCTCAGCGCCACCTGGTCGAGGGGCTGACCGCGGGCGCCACCAAGGGGTGATGCCGGGCAGGCTCCCGCCAGAACACCCAGACCTCTGACTACACCTGACTCCAAGGATTTCATGAACTCAGACGACATGCTCAAGGCGATCCGGCTGGCGGACCCGCGCCTCAGCCGATTTGATCCGCTGCCCCGCATCCTTTGCCTGGACGATTTCGACCGCGGCTTCTGCGGCTGGACGCAACTGGTCGGCAACTACGAGGACTCACTCGACGCCATGCTGCCGGGCTATGCCCAGCACTCGCAGGCGATGTTATCGACCCTCGGTACATGGGACTTCGGCAGCCACGGCTCGGCGGACGGCAGCTATGCGCTGAAGATCGCCAGCAAACCGCGCAAGGGCGCACAGAACGTCGCGATCAAACGCCTGACTTTCAGGGAGCGGTCACCCATCCGGGTGGAGTTCTACTTCACCTTCAAACCGGAGGCGAGCGAGTTGAAGCTGTCTGAGACCGATATCCGGTCTATCGGTTTTCTCTACGACCTGCAAAGTGGCGATCAGGATGCCGATGCCTATCGGATCATGCCGCACCTGCGTTTCCTGAACGCGCTCGATGGCGAGCACGTCCAGAAATGGCAGTTCAAGCGTCAAACCAAGACCTTTCACCCGATCGGCACCGACAACAAGACTGTCAGTCACTACCACCTTTCCCCCGAGGATTGGGAAGACCTGCCTGGCGGGCATCAGCGGCTGTGCTACAACGAGATTCCAACCAAGGTGAACTGGCACTACGCCTGCCTGGACTTCGATCTTGCGACCATGCAGGCCACCGGCTTTCGCTGCAACGATCGCCGCTTCGACCTGTCCGGATACGAGTCGATCCGGATTCCGGCGATGCGCAATCTCTGGTGCATGTTGAACCTCGCCTTTTTCGTCGAGACCGATACCGACAAGCGAGCCTTTCTTTATCTGGACAGCGTGTGCCTGTCGGGAGACTTCTGACATGATCCGGGAAAGCCAGACCGCCGTCATAGCGAGAAACGAGATATGGCAGGGTACCGCCGCCACCGAGCCCTACGAGGCGGGATGGGCGACAGAGGCGATCTTCTTCGTACGCGCGTTGGCCTTCAGGTCCGGCAGCGACGACTGGTCTGCCAGCGCCACGCTGCCGCTAAGAAAACCGTCCGACCGGCCGCCGATCCGGGTGCAGTTTTCCGCCGATGGCATGCGCTGGATCGACGAGGGAACGGGCTTCGAACTGCCTCACAGCACCGACCACGACAGCTTCATGCGCGTGCGCCACTTCGGCAACTGGCTGAGAATCGTCGCGGAGTTGCCGGACGGGCTGGCGATAAAGGCCCTGGTCACGATTCACCTCAAGTGAGCTACCGGCCGGTTTCGAGCGTTCCGCCTCGCGGGCGGGCTCCTTCCCCGCTGGCGCTGATTG
>JBBRJB010000473.1:0-3151 GCA_038220085.1 Burkholderiales bacterium | reverse complement strand
AGCGTCGGTATGGCATTGAGTTGCGGGTCGGTCCGGGCGATGCGTGCAGCCGCCACATCGATCAGCTCAAGCGGGGACACTTCCCGCCTGGCAAGTAACGCAACCGCCTCGATGGCTGTCAAGCGATGCAGATCCTGCAAGTTCGTCTCCTCATGTCGATGCGCCGACGCATCGATTCAGACAAGTTTCCCGCAGGCGCGCGCGACGCGCCGGCAGCCTTCGTCCAGCAGCGCCATCGAGGCGGCGAAGGAGATGCGAAAGAACGGGGAGACCCCGTAGGCTGCACCCTGAAGCACCGCGAGGTTCTCCTCGTCGAGCAGGTAGAGGATGAAGTCCTCGTCACTCTGCAGCACCTGCCCCGCCGGCGTCTTCCTGCCGAGGACCCCCTCGCAGGACGGGAACACGTAGAAGGCACCTTCGGGCTGGTGGCAGGAAATGCCCGGCACCTCGTTCAACAGCGCGACGATGCGGTCCCGACGCTGCTGGAAGGTGGCGGTGCGCTGCTCAATGAAGCCTTGCGGGCCGCTCAGGGCCTCCAGTGCCGCGGCCTGGCCGATCGAGGACGGGTTGGAAGTGCTTTGGGACTGCAGCTTGGTCATCGCCTTCACCAGCTCGACCGGCGCGCCGCCGAAACCGATTCGCCATCCGGTCATGGCATAGGCCTTCGAGACCCCGTTGACCGTCAGGGTTCGCGACTTGAGTCCGGGCTCGACCTGGGCAATGGTGGCGAAGGCCCGGCCGTCGTAGAGGATGTGTTCGTACATGTCGTCCGTGAGGATCCACACGTCCGGATGGCGCAGCAGCACCGAAGCCAGCGCCTTCAGGTCGTCGCGGCTGTAGACCGCGCCGCTGGGATTGTTCGGCGCGTTGAGAATCAGCCAGCGGGTTCTCGGCGTGATGGCCTTCTCGAGGTCTTCCGGCTGGAGCTTGAAGCCACGCTCGGGCGGGCACCGTACGAACACCGGAGAGCCACCCGCCAGCAGAACGATGTCGGGATAGGACACCCAGTAAGGCGCCGGCACGATGACTTCGTCGTCCGCCTCAACCGTGCACATGAGGGCATTGAAAATCACCTGCTTGCCGCCGGTGCCGACGATGATCTCGGCGGCAGAGTAATCCAGCTGGTTCTCCCGCTGGAACTTGCTCCTGATCGCGGCCTTCAACTCGGGGGTGCCGCCGACATCCGTGTACTTGGTCTTGGACGCGGCCATGGCACGCACGACGGCCTCGGCGACGTTCTCCGGTGTGTCGAAATCCGGTTCACCGGACGTGAGGCCGACGATGTCACGCCCGGCGGCACGCAACTCGCGCGCGCGCTGGCCGGCCATGGTGCTGGGCGAGGGTTTGATGCGGTTGATACGAGAGGCAATCAGCGCCATTGCGGTTCCTGTGGAAAAGTCGGCTCGTTGCGCCATTCTCGCAGGTGCTCCAGGAAGATCCGGTCCACCCTCGCCTCATTGCCGTCGGAGTGCCCGGCCGAATGAGGCGTGACGATGACGTTCTCCTGCCCCCACAAGGGAGACTGGGGATCGAGCGGCTCATGCTCGAAGACGTCGAGATAGGCCCCGGACAGCACGCCGGATCGCAGGGCATCGATCAGGTCCTGCTCCACGACCACTTCCCCGCGCGCCACGTTCACCAGCCGGGCCCCGGGCCGCAGGCCGGCGAGCAGGCGGGCATCCACCAGGCGCCGGGTACGATCGCTCAAGGGACAGGCGAGGACCAGCCAGTGGGCCCTGCCGGCCACCGTCTGGAGCGCTTCGAAGCGCACGGTTTCGATCTCGGCGGCCGCCGGATCTCCCGTGCTGCGGGCCACGATCACCTGCAGTCCCAGCACCCGCAGCAGTTCGGCGATGCGCCGGCCGATCGGACCCCAGCCGACCACGATCGCGGTCTGCCCGGCCACGTCCGCAGGCAACGCGGCGCCCACCAGCGGCGCCCACCGGCGCTCGCGCTGGGCATCGAAGAGCCTGGGAAATTCCCGGGCCAGCGCCAGGATGCCTGCCAGGGCCGTCTGCGCCACGATCGGCGCGTTGGCGCCGGACGAAAGCGTGACGTTCACGCCGCGGGCCCTGAGTTCCGCGATGATCGGACGGTCCGCGCCGGCGGAATGGGCATGCACCCAGCGCAACCCGGCAGACGCGCGCAGCGAGGCGTAGAACGCTTCCAGCGACTCGGCGATGACGTGCTTGGTCGAAATCCCGGTGACATCGCGCGAGATGAACGCGATGTCCACGTCGCGCGGTTCTTCGCCCGGCCGGGGCGACGCGATGACCGGCTCGAAGCGACGGTTCCCCAGGACTTCAGCGATCGTGGTTCCGATGCGATCGCAGGTCTTGCGGGACAACAGGATTCGAAGCGGCCTCTCTTGCGTATCGCTCATTCCCGGAAGGACGGGTCGAGCCGTCCCAGCTTGCGCAGCAATGCCGGCCATTCCATCAATCCGTAGGGGCGCCGGGTCTTCGGCTGATAGTTGTTCCAGGTCTCCTGCAGCACCGACTCGGAAGCCTGGCGCAGCGGACTGCCGGTGGCCATCGCGGCCAGCTGCGAGCGGCACGCCAGTTCCAGGCGGTGCATCCAGTTGAAGGCTTCGCCGACGGTATTGCCCACGGTCAATACACCGTGGTTGCGCAGGATCAGCGCTTCGCCGGCGCCGAGGTCCGCGACCAGCGACGCCTGCTCCGCCAGGTCCAGCACCACTCCCTGGTAGTCGTGATAGCCGATTCTCAGGAAGCGCATGGCGGTCTGCGTCACCGGCAACAGGCCGCATTCGAGCGCGGAGACTGCCATCGAGGCCCAACTGTGGGTATGGATCACGCAGGCCACCTCGGGGCGCGCCTCGTGCACCGCACTGTGGATGACGTAGCCGGCCTTGTTGATGCCATAGTCGAGTTCGCCGAAATCGGGCTTGGACAGGATGGCCCCGGAATGGTCCACCTTGATCAGGCTCGAGGCAGTGATCTCCTCGTACATCAGGCCGTAGGCACTGATGAGAAAAGCACCGTCCTCGTCGGGCACGCGCGACGAGATATGGTTGGCCATCATGTCCGACATGCCGTACAGATCGACCAGCCGGTAGCAGGCCGCGAGATCCACCCGGGCCTGCCATTCCGCGGGCGAGCACTTGTCCTTCATCGATTCGATCCGTAAC
>JBBRJB010000472.1:0-3159 GCA_038220085.1 Burkholderiales bacterium | reverse complement strand
TGCGAACGGGTGGATCGCCGCAAACTCGGGCCAGCTCACCGGCGCCATCTCGCTCGCCGCATTGAGCTTCATCGTGCACGAGCCGAGCGGAATCATCGAGTGCACCAGCGAGATGTCCCGGTTCTCGAGCTTCTTGAGGTAGCGGACGAATTCGGTTTCGCTGTGATAGCGGTTGAAGACAGGGTGGGTCAGGACTGCATCCTGGCGACTCAAACCGTCCGGCAGGACATCGGTCTCGACCGGCATGGCGCGCGTCGCGGCCACCAGCGCCGCTGCGGCCGGCTGGGTGCCGGTCAGCGCGTAGGCGACATCCGCCACGTCAACCAGGCCCACGGTCTCGTCGAAGGCCACCGCCAGGCGCTGCCCGCCCAGCTGGCGCAGGTTGATGCGCCGCTCCGCGGCGCGCTCCAGGATCACGGCCAGCTGGCCGCCGGCATCGAAGCACACGGTGTCGAAGTAGTGCGCGTGCACCACCAGCCGCGCGGCGTCGCCGACGGCCTCGCGTACGGTCCGGACCAGCAGGCGCGCCATGGCGTGGGTGCGCAGGGCGATGCGCAGCAGTCCTTCCGGCCCATGGTAGACGGCGTAGGACGAGGCCATGTTGGCCAGCAGGGCCTGCGCCGTGCAGATGTTGCTGGTCGCCTTGTCGCGGCGGATGTGCTGCTCGCGGGTCTGCAGCGCCATGCGATAGGCGGGGTTGCCCGCCGCGTCGCGGCTGACGCCGATGATGCGACCGGGCATCATCCTGACCAGACTGTCACGGGTCGACATGAACGCCGCGTGCGGCCCGCCGTAGCCGAGCGGGACCCCGAAGCGCTGGGCCGAGCCGATCGCGACGTCGGCGCCCTGGGCGCCGGCGGACTTGATCACCAGGCCCGCCAGCAGGTCCGTGCCGATGCAGACCTTGGCGCCGCCCGCCTGCAGTGCGGCGATGACCGGCGTGAAATCGTGGACCTGGCCTTCGGTGTCCGGTGTCTGCAGGTGAGCGCCGAAGACGTCAGCCGGGTCGAGTGTGGCGAGCGTCGCCAGGGGTGCGATCGTGACATCGATCCCGAGCCACTTCGCGCGGGTGCGGATGACCGCAATGACCTGGGGGTGGGTGGCCGCCTCGACGAAATAGCGGTTCGACTTCACCCGGCTGGCCCGGCGGATCAGCGTCATCGCCTCGGCAGCGGCGGTCGCTTCGTCGAGCAAAGAGGCATTGGCGACGTCGAGGCCGGTGAGGTCGACGACCATCTGCTGGAAGTTGAGCAGGGCTTCCAGCCGGCCCTGCGCGATCTCAGCCTGATAAGGGGTGTAGGCGGTGTACCAGCCCGGGTTCTCCAGCAGGTTGCGCCGGATCGGCTCGGGCGTGATCGTGTTGTGGTAGCCGGCGCCGATGTAGCTGCGCCAGACCTGGTTGCCCGCGGCGATTGCGGCCAGTTCTGCCAGCGCGCCGGCTTCGGTGACCGGCTCGCCGATCGACAGCGGTTCGCCCTTGGCGGTGTCGAGCAGGATGGCGGCAGGCACCGTGTCATCGATCAGCGCGCGCCGCGAGTTGTAGCCGATGGCTGCCAGCATGTCGGCTTCCTCGGCGACCGAGGGGCCGATGTGGCGGCGATGGAACTCTTCCGGATCGAACAGCGCCGCCACGCTTGCCCCTGACATTTCATCGGCCTTCATGCTCAGCCCTCGATCGCTTTGGTGTAGTCGGCCGCTGATAGCAGGGACTTGACGTCGTCGGCGTTGTCGGGCTTCAGGCGAAACAGCCAGCCGTCGGTGAACGGCTTCTCGTTGACGGTCTGCGGGGCGTCGCGCAGGGTTTCGTTGACCGCAAGCACTTCGCCGCCGATAGGGGCGTAGACGTCGGAGGCGGCCTTGGTGGACTCGACCACGCAGCAGGCTTCCTCCCGGGCGAGCTTCCTGCCCACGTCGGGCAGTTCCACGTAAACGAGTTCACCCAGTTCGTCCTGGGCATGCTGGGTGATGCCGATGGTGTAACTGCCGTCGGACTCCAGCCGCAGCCATTCGTGGGATTCGGTGTACTTCAGGTCCGGGGGGGTGGGTACGGTCATGGGCAATCTCCAGGAGTCGGGTTGAGGAGGCGGAGGGCAAGGCTGCGCCTGCACTCCTCACCCCCTCTGTCCGCTTTGCCTGAGATATTGACCTTCGGCGAGACCGCGAGGCGGCCTACTCTCCAGAGAGTCCGATCCGAAGCGGTCCTTTTGCCTGAGAGTTTGCGGGGTTGGCGTGCACCTTCGGCGCCGTGCAGCCGCCGGTCTTGCGGCTGCGTGCTGGCGGCCGGCGGTGTCTGGCAGAATCACGGTCTCTCCCGCTTCGGAGGAAGACTGACCGGGACAGTATCCGCGCCCCGGGCGCCTGTCAAGCCACGGGTTCGCGCCAGAGCCGCCATGTGGTCTCCAGCACCCGCAGGATGGCCGGAGGCGCTGCCCGGTTTGCGGCGGGAATTCCTGGAATTCCGGTCACGCCGGCGGCCCTGGCGCCGTCACCCCACGGGCCGGGGCGGCTTACGGCAGGATCGGGCGCAGCGCATAGCCGCTCCTCGGCGTAACGTCGGATGGCGAGGTCGAGTTCGTGGATCATGGTGGCTCCGGCTGTGGCTGATGCTAGGAGGCTGCGCGGCAGAAGGAGGGGGGCGCGTTGGGCTTGCGGGCCCAACCCGCAGGGCCGGGCCGATACGAGGGGCCATCCGTCGTTGTCGACTCGTTGTGTGGGTCAACCACATCGCCTCATCGACGCCTTGTCTGGCCCCTCGTTTCGACCCGGCGCGCCCCCCTCCTTCTGCCGCGCAGCCTCCTCGGGGTATAGTGAAGTCGGATGGTTTCCCCGTCATGACAGCCGGTCGTGTCATAGAGGTAAAAGATGCTTGTCGCTTTTGATGCTTTATGCGGGTTCCAGTTACGAGTAGGCTTGCGGCGATGAACATATCGACCGATCCGGTGGGAACTGCCGAGCCCCGCTTCACCGACTTCACCCGGCAGGCATCCGCCGAACGGCAATTGGAGGTGGTGGCGGCCTTGCGGGAAATACTTCCGCCCGGCGCACTGCTGTTCCGCGAGGAGGACACCCGCCCCTTCGAGTGCGACGGCTTGACCGCCTTCCGGCAACTGCCGATGGTGGTGACGCTGCCGCAGACCGAGCAGCAGGTGTGCCGGATCC
>JBBRJB010000471.1:0-3160 GCA_038220085.1 Burkholderiales bacterium | reverse complement strand
GGCAAGATGCCGAGGCCACGGCACGCGCGCTGCGCCCGGGCCCCAAGCCGTGGGAAACAGTGCTCTATACCGGCGATCTGTTCTTTGCCGACGAGGCGGGGTTTCTCTATTTCGTCGGTCGCAAGGACGACATCATCAAGACGCGCGGCGAGAAGGTCGCACCCAAGGAAGTCGAGGCGGTCCTGCACGCCCACCCGGGCATCGCCGAGGCGGTAGTCGTGGGCGTCGCCGACCCTGTGCTGGGTCAGGCCATCTGCGCCATCGTCGTCGCCACTGACCCCGCGCTGACCGCTCGCGAAATCATGCGGTACTGCGCGCTGCAGCTTGAAGACTTCATGGTGCCTAAGCGCGTGGAGTTCCGCGACAGCCTGCCCAAGACAGACACCAACAAGGTCAGCCGGCGACTTGCCGCCGAGTTCGCTGGAGCGTCCTCATGAACCTGCACATCCCACAGCCGCTCTCGCCCGACACGTTGCGGCTCGATCCCGAGCGGGAGACCACGCGCATCGTCACCGCCTTGCGCGCCCAGTTGCGCGGGCAAAAGAAACGCGGACTGGTCCTCGGGCTCTCAGGTGGCATCGACTCCAGCGTGTCCGCCGCGCTGGCGGCGCGGGCCGTTGGCGCCAGCCATGTCCACGCGCTCTTGATGCCTGAATTCGACTCCGATCCGCAAAGCCTGGACCTGGGCCGCCGTGTCGCGCAGACCTTTGGCGTTGCGGCCGAACTCGAAGATATCGGGCCGGCCTTGGTGGCGATGGGGTGCTACCGTCGGCGTGACGCCTTCATCCGTCAGGTTGTGCCAGAGTACACCGAGGGCTGGACCTCCAAGGTGGTGATCGCCGACATCGTTCACGCCGATGGCTACAATATTTCCTCGCTGGTCGTGCAATCGCCCGACGGCGTCCAGCAGAAGCATCGCCTGCCGCTGGAGAGCTATCTGGGCATCGTCGCGGCGACGAGCATGAAGCAGCGCACGCGCAAGCAGATCGAATACTACCACGCCGACCGGCTGAACTTCGCCGTGCTCGGCACGCCGAACCGGCTGGAATACGATCAGGGCTTTTTCGTCAAGAACGGCGACGGCGCCGCTGACGTCAAGCCCATCGCGCACCTCTACAAGTCGCAGGTCTATCAACTCGCCGAATATCTGGGCGTTCCCGAGGACATTCGGCGCCGCCCGCCGACCACCGACACTTACTCGATCCCACAGACGCAGGAAGAGTTCTATTTTGCGCTGCCTTACGACCGGATGGACATCTGCCTTTTTGGCCTCAACCACGGACTGCCTGCGGCCGATGTGGCGGCCGCAGCGGCCCTGACTGAGCCCCAGCTAGAACGCGTCTGGCGCGACATCGCCGCCAAGCGCAAGGCGACGCGCGGACTGCATCTGGGTCCCCAACTGGTTGAAAACCTAACGGTTGTGAACAGCTAATGGCCTCCACTGAAAGCACCTTTGTCGGTAGTCCTGCACTCGGTGGCACCCGGCGCCAGTCGCGGCTCGTCATGCGTGCCGCGCTGTGCATGCTCATCGCCGTGCTCGAAGGGTGCGTTGCCCTGGCCGTGGTATTGGGGATCTCGCTGGCCTATCACATCGCCATCCTTGGTACCGAGTTCGGCGGGTTTCCCTGGACGCTCTATCTGGTGTTCGGGCTGACCGCTGGCGTCATCTACGGCGCCTCCTCGGCCACCGCCTGCGCCCGTTTCCTTGATGGCGAGCGCGACCCGCGCGCCACCGTGCCGGAGAGTCTTTACGGGTGGACGGCGGCCATCGCGCTAACGCTGCTGGTGGCATTTCTTGCCGGCGCTATCGGCGATCTCTCGCGGGTGTCGCTCACCTCAGCCTATGTCGTTGGCATCCCGGTCATCCTGCTGCTGCGCAGCGCCGTTCAGCGTGAATTGCAGGACCGCATCCGTCATGGCGCCCTCCATTACGAGCGCGTGGCGATGGTCGGCAGCCGCACCGACGTGGTGCGGTTCCTGATCGACAATGACCTCTCCCGGCACGGTCACCGCGTGGCCGGCATCATGTTTCTCGATGAGATCACCGACAAGCACGGCGCGATCCTGCCCGGAGCCCTGGCGGAGTTCGCGCGCGACCATGCCAACCTCAAGACCGACTACATCGTCGTGGTCGGTCCCATGAACGATCTGGCCTCCGTCGAAGGTATCATTTCGGAGATGCGGCGCTTCGCGCTCAACATCGTCTACTCGCCCGCGAACAACTCCAGCGCGCTCAAGATTCTCGACGTGGTTCCGATCGGGATCAATAACGCGCTGCTGTTTCTGCGCAAACCGATGACCCGCACGGCGGTGTTTCTGAAGCGCGCCATGGACATCATCATCTCGACCACGGCGCTGATTGTGCTCGCACCCTTCATGATCGGCGTCGCCATCGTCATTCGGCTCGAAAGCCCCGGTCCGGTGTTGTTCCGTCAGGAGCGTCGGGGCTTTAACGGCGAGACCTTCACCATCTGGAAGTTCCGCTCAATGCGCGTCACCGAGAGCGGCCGCACCATGCGTCAGGCCCAACGGGACGATCCGCGCGTCACCCGCGTCGGACGCTTCATCCGCGCGACCAGCATCGATGAGCTGCCGCAGCTGGTGAACGTGCTCTCCGGTCAAATGAGCATCGTTGGACCGCGGCCGCACGCCATCTCCCACGACGAGGCCCTGAGCCGCCAGTTGGCGAGCTATGCCCGTCGGCAGCGCATCAAGCCGGGCATTACCGGCTGGGCCCAGGTGAACGGCTATCGCGGCGAAACCCGTACCATCGAACAGATTGAGGGCCGCACCGTGCGCGACCTCTACTACATCGACAACTGGTCGCTCTACCTCGATGCGTGGATCATCCTGCTGACCATCTTTTCGCCGGCCGCCCGCCGCAACGCCCACTGAGGCCGAGCCCGATGAGCGCAACCGAGTGGGGCTATTCGCAAGCGGTGTCGCGCCAGAGCGATGCACCCGTGTTCTATCTGATCGCGGCGGCGATCACCTTCAACTTCCTGCTCTCGGTCGCCAATGCCCATGTGATGTCGATTTCGGCCACCCATGTGCAGATCATCCAGCTTGCCATCACCGGGGCGGCGCTGGTGCTGACATTCCTGCGCGGTGGGCCTGCCGTGCCCTTCGCCTTTCCCGCGCTCGTTGTCGCCTTTATCGT
>JBBRJB010000470.1:0-3162 GCA_038220085.1 Burkholderiales bacterium | reverse complement strand
TGCGGGCGGGCAGCATGTCCGCCGCGGCCCTTGATCCTGATCAGCACCGTGTCGGACGCGGACATGAACGGCCCCGCGCCGAACATCAGGGTGCCGACCGGGTAGCCCGGATGATTGTGCAGGCCGAAGATCGCGTCGCAGGGGAAGCGCTCGAACAGGCCGTCGGCGATCATGCGCTGTGCGCCGCTGTTCTTGCCGGCCTCTTCGGCCGGTTGGAAGACCAGGTGCACCGTGCCGGAGAAATTGCGGGTGCGCGCCAGCTGGCGCGCGGCGCCCAGGAGCATGGTGGTATGGCCGTCATGGCCGCAGGCGTGCATTTTTCCGGGATGGCGGCTGGCGTAGGGGGCGCCGGTTTCCTCCTGGATCGGCAGTGCGTCCATGTCCGCCCGGATGCTGACCGCGCGCCGGCCCTCGCCCACGGTGAGGGTTCCGACGACGCCGTGACCACCGACGTTGCGAGTCACCTGGTAACCCCATTCGGTCAGTCGCGCCGCTACCATTTCGGCGGTTCCGGCCTCTTCGAAGGAGAGCTCGGGGTTCTCATGCAGCCGCCGGCGGATGCCGGTAAGGAAACTGCCGGCGTCGGCGAGATCCGTGAGCTGGCAAAAGCAGGAGTAGCGGGCGGCCAAGTCGTTCATGTCGACTTACCTCTGGACCTGGTGGGAGGATGCGGTGGCGGAACCGGGCGCGTCGCCGCTGCCCAGGTCCCAGTAGAGACCGGTCATGATCGCCAGTCCCTCGCGCAGCACCTCTGGCGGCAAGTGCTCGTTGGGCGCATGTTGCGAGCAGCCGGGGTAGGAGTGCGGCACCCAGACGGTCTTCAGGCCGAGGATATCGGTGAAGATATCGTTGGGCAGTGATCCGCCGAGGTTGGGCAGGATCGCCGGCTTCATCCCGGTGCTGGCGACAAGCGACGCCGCCGCCCAGCGGACCCAGGCGTCGTCGGGGTCGATGCGGGTGGCGTTGAACATCTCCTCCCGGGTGGTGGCGATCTTGACCATCGGGAACCCCTGGCGGTCGAGGTGCCGGCGCAACGCCGGCAGGAAGTCCGCTGCGTTCGGACCAACGACGAAACGCAACTGGCAGCGCGCCCAGGCGCGCGGCGGGATCGCGTTGACCGGTGTGTCGGGGTTGCCGGTCTTGTATGCCAGCACCTCGAACGAACACCAGCCGAACACGCGCTCGGCCGGCGAGAGGCCGGGCTCGCCCCACCCGGGCTCGATGACCGGTCCGTCCGCCCCGCCGTCGACTTCGCAGTCGGCAAGCGCGCGGCGCACCGGCTCCGGAAGCGAGTCCGGGACCCATTCGGGAATACGGATCTGCCCGGTTGGGGAGACGATGGTGGCAATGGCATGGGCCAGTTGAATCCCCGGGTTGGAAATCAGGCCGCCCCAGTTGCCGGAGTGATGGCCGCCTGCACGCGACTCGATGCTGAGGTCGAAATTGAGGCTGCCGCGCGAACCGAGAAACAGGGTGGGGCGACCGGCGCTGAGGCGGGGCCCGTCCGATGCGATCAGCAGGTCCGCCGCGAAACGCTCCCGGTTGGCTTCGCACAGGGGCGCAAGACCGGACGAGCCGGTTTCTTCGCCCATCTCGATCAGATACTTGGCGTTGAATCCGAGCTTGCCGCGTGCCTCGAGGACGTTGGCCATGGCCTGCATGTTTACCGAGTGCTGGCCCTTGTTGTCGGCGATGCCGCGACCGTACCAGCGCCCCTCGGATTCGGTGAGTGTCCATGGCGACAGTCCCTGTTTCCACTCGGAATCCAGGCCGCGGATGACGTCGCCGTGGCCGTACCCGAACACTGTCGGCAGCCCCGGATTCTCCAGCCGTTGGGCAAACAGGAACGGCGCCTTCGCCTTGGGATGCGTCAGAGTCTCGCAGGTGAAGCCCATCGCCTCGAAGGCGGGCTGCATTTCATCCGAGAGGTAGCTGGCCAGCACCGGCGCGCGCTCCGG
This sequence comes from Burkholderiales bacterium, assembly GCA_038220085.1. GTDB lineage: Bacteria > Pseudomonadota > Gammaproteobacteria > Burkholderiales > Burkholderiaceae_E > Lautropia. The sequence continues at coordinate 1,204 of JBBRJB010000470.1, read as the reverse complement.
GTTCTGGCTTTCGGTGGGAATCGCGATGCGGCGTGCGAGCGTCTGCCGGAAGGCGCCGGAATCGAAGTGACGGCGGGCGAGGTCGAGAGCGTCCGAGCGGTTCATGGTGTCTGGGTGCTTCCTGTGGGGCCGGCGGGTCGGTGAGATCAGGGCGACGGCTGGTCGTTGACGGCGTTCGCCGGATAGAGATGGCAGGCGACCAGCCCGTGGGCGTCCGTCACGGCCCGCGGCACCTGACTGTCGCAGTGTGCCATGCGCCGCGGGCAGCGGGGATGGAACGGGCAGCCCGCAGGCGGGTTCAGCGGGTCCGGAAAGGCAAGTCCGAGTCCGGTTTCCGGCAGGCCGAGCGTCGGGTCGGGTGTCAGTACGGACCCCAGCAAGGCCTGGGTATAAGGGTGGCGTGGATTGCGAAAGAGGCTGGCGGTGTCCGACTGCTCCACGACCTGGCCCAGATACATCACAGCAACCCGGGTGGCGATATGCTCGACGACCGCCAGATCGTGACTGATGAAGACGTAGGTGAGATCGAAGTCGCGCCTCAGATCCAGCAGCAGGTTGAGGATCTGGGCCTGCACCGAGACGTCCAGGGCGGAGGTCGGTTCGTCGCAGATCACGATATCGGGCTGCATTACCAGCGCCCGGGCGATCGCCACGCGTTGGCGCTGCCCCCCGGAAAGCTGGCCGGGCCGGCTGTCGGCGTAACGGGCGGGCAAGCCTACCCGGTCCAGCATCTCAAGGGCCTGGCGCCGGCGCTCGGCCGGCGAGCCGATGCCGTGTACCTCCAGCGGCAGGGCGACGATGCCGGCAATGCTGCGACGCGGATTCAGCGATGAGTAGGGATCCTGGAACACCGGCTGCAGGCGCCGGGCAAGCCGCTGACGTCCCAGCTTATGTATGTCCACGCCGTCGAAAGAAATGGTGCCGGCGCTCGCCGGCAGGAGGCCCAGCAGCATGCGCGCCAGGGTCGACTTGCCGCAGCCGGATTCCCCGACGATGGCAAGCACATCGCCGCGGTGAATCGTCAGGTCGACGCCATTGACGGCATGCAGGACGCGCCGGGCGTGGAAGAATCCGCCGCCGACGGTGAAGTCGCGGGTCAGGTGCCTGGTCTCGATCAGGGCGCGGCTCATGGATCACCCCGGACAGGGGTGTCCGGCAGGTGCGGCAGGATGCAACGCCAGCGGCGGGCCGCGCTGTCGCCGGC
>JBBRJB010000469.1:0-3164 GCA_038220085.1 Burkholderiales bacterium | reverse complement strand
GAGGCGATAAGATTCAGAAAACGGGTCATCGCCTTCTGGGAATCGAGCATCGCCTCGTCCATGTTGATGTCGATGACCTGGGCGCCGTTTTCCACCTGCTGGCGCGCTACCTGCAATGCCTCGTCGAACTTCTCGTTCAGGATCAGCCGCGCGAAGGCCTTGGAGCCGGTGACATTGGTGCGCTCGCCGACGTTGACGAACAGCGAATCCGCGTCGACGGTGAAGGGCTCCAGCCCGGACAGGCGCATCGCCGGCGCAATCGTCGGGACCGCCCGGGGCGACAGGCCTTCGACAGCAGCCGCGATGGCGGCGATGTGCGCCGGGGTGGTGCCGCAGCAGCCACCCGCCACGTTGACGAAACCGCTCTGTGCGAATTCCCCGAGCAGGCCGGCAGTGACGTCGGGTGTCTCGTCGAAGCCGGTTTCCGCCATCGGGTTGGGCAGGCCCGCGTTCGGATAGACGCAGACGAAGGTGTCGGCCTTGCGAGACAGCTCCTCGATGTAAGGCCGCATCAGGGCGGCGCCCAGCGCGCAGTTCAACCCGACGGCCAAGGGACGGGCGTGACGCACCGAGTTCCAGAACGCTTCGACCGTCTGGCCCGACAGGATCCTGCCCGAGGCATCGGTCACGGTTCCGGAGATCATGATCGGCAGCGGCGCCAGGCCCTTCTGCGCGCGCTCGGCATGGATCTCGTCGAGCGCAAACAGACAGGCCTTGGCGTTGAGCGTATCGAAGATGGTCTCGACCAGGAACAGGTCGACGCCGCCGTCGACCAGGCCGCGCGCCTGCTCGTGGTAGCAGGCACGCAATTCCTCGAAGGAGATGTTGCGGGCGCCGGGATCGTTGACGTCCGGCGAGATCGAGGCGGTCTTCGGCTGGGGACCGAGCGCGCCGGCGACGAAGCGCGGCCGCTGCGGGGTGGAGAACTTGTCGCAGGCTGCCCGCGCAATGCGCGCCGAGGCGACGTTGAGTTCGTAGGCGATAGGCGACAGCCGGTAGTCGCCCTGCGCCACCGACGTGGCGCCGAATGTGTTGGTCTCCACCAGGTCCGCGCCGGCAGCCAGGTACTGTTCATGGATCTCGGCGATGATCGACGGGCGGGTCAGCGACAACAGTTCGTTGTTGCCCTTCACGTCCTGGACGTGGTCGGCAAATCGATCGCCCCTGAACTGTTCCTCGGTCAGGCGGTACTGCTGGATCATCGTGCCCATGGCGCCATCCAGGATCAGGATCCGCTTGCCGAGCAGTTCGCGCAGCCGTTCTTCGACGCGGCTGACCGGTCGGCTCAAAGGGACGGGCTGGACGACTGCGGACATGGGGCGCTCTTATCAGAGAAATGCCAATTCTATCAAGGCGTTAGATAAGCGCCTGTGACAAAGATGGCAAGGGGCCGTCCGATCGGCGGGCATCAGTGCCGCCGGTCGAGGTTAAGATACCCCACCCGCATCGGCGCAGGCGCCCCGTGCTCGCACGGGAGCAACGCCACACCAGGAGACACCAGTGAAATCGTTCGCCTTGCTCGCGGTTGCCGCGACCCTAACCACCGCCCTCGGGGGCCTCGCACCGCGAGATGGCCTGGCACAGTCGTTTCCGTCGAAACCGCTGCACCTGGTCGTACCCTATGCGGCCGGCGGCGCGACCGACATCATCGCGCGCGCCGCTGCAGCCGAAATGACCAAGACGCTCGGCCAGTCCGTCATCGTCGAGAACCGCCCCGGCGCCGGCGCCAACCTCGGCGCCGAAATGGTGGCGAGGGCCGCGCCAGACGGCTACACGATGATGATGTCGGCCAGCAGCCTGCACGGCATCAATCCGTTCCTGTTCTCTAAGCTTTCCTACGACCCGAACAAGGACCTCGAGCCCGTGGTCGTCCTCGCTTCGATCGCGAACGTGCTGGTGGTCAATCCCAGCGTCAAGGCGAACTCGGTGCAGGAACTGGTGGCACTGGCCAAGGCCCAGCCCGGCAAGCTGACTTGCGCATCGAGCGGCAGCGGTTCGACCATTCACATGTCCTGCGAGATGTTCAAGCAGAAGATGGGGCTCGATATCTCGCACGTGCCGTACAAGGGCAGCGGGCCTGCGATCGCGGATCTGATGGGCGGTCACGTGAACATCATGTTCGACAACATCCCCTCGGCAGTCCAGCACATCCGCAGCGGCAAGCTGCGCGCGCTTGCCACCACCGGCCGGACGCGGAACGCCACCCTGTCCGATCTGCCGACGATGATCGAGGCGGGTGTGCCCGGTTACGAGTCCACGGCCTGGTTCGGGCTCGTCGCTCCGGCAGGGACGCCGGCCGCGATCGTCGACCGGCTGAACACCGCCGGCCGGCAGGCGGCACAGGCGCCCGACTTCAGCAAGCGCCTGAGCGAACTCGGCTACGGGATCGTCGGCGATACCTCCCCGCAACAGATGGCGGCGATGATCCAGGACGAGGTGAAGCGATGGGAGCCCATCGTGAAGTCGTCCGGCGCCAAGAGCGACTGACGCACCGCGAGAGCCGAAGCGCATGTCACGTCTGCCGATGCTGCCGGCCGAACCGGCTGATCCAGCGCTGGCGGGAATGTTCGCCGAGGTCCGCGCCCGCGGGATCGAGGTCCCGAACCTCTATCGCGTGCTGGGCCACGCACCGCCGATGCTGCGCGCCTGGCTGGACTTCGCCTGGCCGCTGCGTCTGCAGGCGCAGACCGGCCGGGCCATCCGGGAACTGCTGATCCTTCGTGGGGCGCAGGTCTCCGGCGCCCGTTACGAGTGGGTGCATCACGTCCCCATGGCGCTGGCAGCGGGCGTTTCCCAGGCCCAGGTCGACGCCCTGGACGACAACTGGGCCGACTGCCCCTTGTTCAGCGGGCCGGAGAAGGCCGTGCTCCGACTGGCCGATGAAGTGACGCGGGGACCGGGCGCAAGCAGCGCCTGCATCGCAGCGCTGAAGCAGCAGGGCTTCGATGCAACCGGGATTACCGAACTGACCCTGACCGCGAGCTTTTACGTCTGCGTTTCGCGGTTCCTGCAGTCGCTGGACGTGCCCGTGGAGGATGAAGCAGAAAATGACTGACAAGACCGTGCTGGTCACCGCTGCGAGCCGCGGCATCGGCCGCGGTATCGCCGCCCGCCTCACCGGCGACGGCTACCGCGTCGTCAACCTCGATCGCGACCCACCCGCG
>JBBRJB010000468.1:0-3165 GCA_038220085.1 Burkholderiales bacterium | reverse complement strand
GTACAGCTTCTTCATCCTGTTCACCATCGGCATCACCAAGGGCCGCTGGAACACGCTGCTCTCCGCGCTGCAGCAATTCAAGGACGACTACGCCAAGAACCAGCCGATGTGGCGGATCCTGCCGGAGTTCTGCCAGCAGTTTCCGCGCTACGAGAAAATGGGACTGGCCGACCTGTGCCAGTACGTCCACGCGCTGTATGCCAAGTACGACATTGCCCGGCTGACGACCGAGATGTACCTGTCTGACCTGACGCCCGCCATGAAACCGAGCGACGCCTACGCCTACATCGCCCACCGCAAGACCGAGCGGGTGGAGATCGACGAACTGGAGGGCCGGATAACCACCTCGCTGGTGACGCCTTATCCACCCGGCATCCCGCTACTGATCCCGGGGGAGGTCTTCAACAAGAAGATCGTCGACTACCTGAAATTCTCCCGCGAGTTCAATTCCCAGTGCCCCGGTTTCGAGACTGATATACACGGCCTGGTCGAGGACGAAGGCCCGGACGGCAAACGGCACTATTACGCGGACTGCGTGGCCCGCTAAGGTTCGTCAAGGCGCGCCGATGGGGGGTGGTCCGGGCTGCGGACGCCCGGCTTCGGACCGCTGGCGGGGCCGCCTGGCTGCCGTACCGGTTCCGCTCGAGGCGCCGTTTCGGCAGTCCGTCGCATCAGCGCGCAGTTCGTCGCAACCCGCTCGCCAGCCCGGTGGCGGCTTTTTAAAGTTCTTCCCGGCAGCCGCGTTGGCTGCGAGGAGAAGAGAAATGTTGGTTCCGTTCGAACTCAAGGCCCGGCCGCAACCGTCGCCACCGGCGCTGGTGTCCGCTGCCGCCCGGGCCGTGCTGGCGTTGGCCGCGGTCTGCGTGACAGTAGCGTCGGTCTGGCTGGGCGACACCATCAGCAGTACGCTGCCGCCAGGCTACGCCCGCGCCAGTGAAGCAACCCCCGAACCGCGAACCGTGACCCTGCCCACCGTGGTGATCGTCGGCCGCCGGGATGCTCTGGGCGAGGGCGACTCTGCGGCCCTGCCCGGCGGGTCGGCGGCGGTGTCGAGCGTGAATCCACAGGACTTGAACCCCGGCCGGGTTAAATTCCGGCAATGACAGCCAAGCAGCGGGAATTCGACCAGGAAAACAGCGGCCCGATCGGCTGGCTGCTCCGGGTCAATGCGCAGGTGTCGCAATGGGCTGCCTCGATGTCATGGGGCCGCCTGATCGTGTTGTTCCTGGTGATCCTGATCGCCAGCGCGATCATCGGCGACCTGCTGCATCTCAAGCACGACCGGGTCCGCACGGTCGGCCCGGGCAAGGACACGTCGGTCACCATCGGCGGGCCCAATGGCATCCGGATCGGGCCGACCCCGCCGGTGCCGCCAGTCCCGGCCCTGCCTGGCGTCCCCAGCGACGGCCGCGGCACGGCGAACCGGGAAGCCGCCGCGACCGAGACGAACATCGAACGACAAGTCGAGCAGGCCCTGGAAAAAACCGTGGGGGAGGGCAGCACCGTCAGCGGCGTGCAGGTCGACTCGGATGAGGATGGCGTGAGGAGCCGTCGGGTGATCACCTTTGCCGGCCTGCTTGGCGACCTCGGTGGCGTGGTGCTGGTGATCCTGTTCGCTTATCTGGCCGCCTCCAAGATCGTGGTGCGCAAGGTGGCCCAGGCCGATGCCAAGGTCCGCACCGCCGTCGATGCGGCCGAGCGCGAGGCGATGGAGCGACAACTGGTACAGGCACGGCTGCAGGTGCTGCAGGCCCAGGTCGAGCCGCACTTCCTCTTCAACACGCTGGCGGCCGTCGATTATCTGATCGAGACCGAGCCGCCACGGGCCTCGCAGATGCAAAAGGCGCTGATTACCTATCTGCGTGGTGCGCTGCCGCAGATGCGCCAGGAATCCTCGACCCTGGGGCGGGAGATGCGGCTGATCCGCTCGTATCTGGAGCTGATCAAGATGCGGATCGAAGACCGGCTGGTGGTAGAAATCGCGGTGCCGGAGGCGCTGGAGAATGCCGAGTTTCCACCCATGATGCTGCAGTCGCTGGTCGAAAATGCCGTCAAGCACGGCATCGAGCCCAAGACCGAGGGCGGCCGCATCCGGGTGGCCGCGGGCACCAGCAGTGGCCAGCTCTGGGTCGAAGTCAGCGACACCGGCGTCGGCATTCCCGACGGCGAAATGTTCGAGGGCCCGACCTCGGGCACCGGCATCGGCCTGCAGAACGTCCGGGAACGGCTGGCAGTGCTGTATCGGGGCAAGAGCCGGCTGATGCTGCGCTCGGACACCACCACGGGAACCGTGGTGAAGATCAGTGTGCCCCTGAGCATCCCGGAACCAGACCCGCAGGCGCCCGCCCAGCCGGGCATCAATTCGCGGGAAAAGCCGGCATGACGGCGACGGGCGCCGCGCCAGCCCCGTTAAGGGCCCTGATTGCGGACGACGAGCGGCTGCTGCGCGAGCAACTCAAGGCGCGCCTGGCCCAGGTCTGGCCCGAGCTCCAGGTGTGCGGGGAAGCACGGGACGGCCTGGAAGCGGTCGAGAAAGCCGATGCGTTGCGACCCGACGTAGTCTTTCTGGACATCCGGATGCCGGGTCTGACCGGCATCGAGGCCGCTGGTGAGATCGTCGCGCTGCCGCAATGGCAGGGCGAATTCGTCTTCGTGACCGCATACGACGAATATGCGATCGCCGCGTTCGAGCGCGGGGCCCTGGACTACCTGCTCAAGCCGGTCGAGAACGAGCGGCTGGCGCAGACCGCCCAGCGGCTGGCATCCCGGCTCCAGGCCAGGCGGCCGGCGTTGGAGCATGCGGCGGCCATCGATGAAGGTGCACTCGACGCCATGCTGGAAAAGCTGCTTCGACTGCGCGACGGCATCGACCGGCGCAGCAGCGCACCGGCCCAGGAGCCGCTGCGCTGGATCCAGTGCAGCACCGGCGCGACCACCCGGCTGATCGAGGTGCAGGATGTGCTTTTCTTTCGTTCGGATGAGAAATACACCCGGGTGCGGACGCGGGACCAGGACGCCGTCATCCGCACGCCGATGCGCGAGCTGCTGCCGCGGCTGGACCCGCAGCAGTTCTGGCAAATCCATCGTTCGACAGTCGTCAATCTGGCGGCAATCGAGGCGGTGACTCGCGACGACACCGGGCGTCAGCGGATCCAGGTGGCGGGC
>JBBRJB010000467.1:0-3183 GCA_038220085.1 Burkholderiales bacterium | reverse complement strand
CTATCGCCCTCGCCTAGGCGGCCAAGGTGTGCTCGGGCAGCCATGCGCTGGCGCCGCGGTGGGCGATCACCAGCACCTGGCGGGGACGTTCGGCCATGGAGGCATCCGGGCTGGCGGGCGTGCTTGTACACGCCGTGGCGGCGATGGAGACAACCAGCGCCATCAGCGGCGCTGAGACAACGAGACGAATGCTCATTCAAAGGCCAGCGATCGACAAGGTTGCCAGCCTGCGACCTGCAGGCTACCGCAGCGTGGCAGCTTCAGCGGGACGCGTCCGCTGCCTTGAACGTCGGCGTCAGGAACGGGTCAAAGTCAGGTTTCGCGCCCGCCAATCAGACGACTGACGCCGACCCGGTGCTCTCTCCCTCGGCCGGTAGATTGCGCAGAGCGAATAGCCGTCGGGATCGCATGCGTATGCCAGCTGCAGATGCCAAGCTGGACTCTTACTTTTGCGCCCTATTTCCCCGGCTTGTCGACCTCGGCGGCGGCGCGCTCGGCGGCCCGGTTCAACACCACGATGCTGATGCGACGGTTGATCGGGTTGTGCGGATCGGCCTTGTCGAACGGCACCGATGACGAGAGACCGACCACGCGCGACAGTTTGGCCTCCAGCAGGCCGCCTGCCACCAGTGCGCGCCGTGCGGCATTGGCGCGCTCGGTCGACAGCTCCCAGTTGCTGTAGCCGCTACGGCCGGTATACGGCGAGTTGTCGGTATGGCCGGAGATGGCCACCCGGTTTTCGACCTGGTTGAGGTAGGTCGCGAGCTCGAACAGGATCTTGTCGGTGTAGTCCTTGAGCGTCGGTGAGCCAAGGTCGAACATCGGCCGGTTGAGCGCGTCCACGATCTGGATGCGCAGGCCCTCGGGCGTGATGTCGATCAGCAACTGGTCCTTGAAGGGTGCGAGCGCCAGGCTCTTGGCCACGGCCTTCTCAAGGGCGCGCTTGAGGTCCTCCAGCTGTTGCTGGTCGCGCGCGTCGCGGGCTTTCTCGGCGGCGGCTTCCGTGCTGCCCTGGACGGCGTTGGTCGGCCCGGCTCCGGGCGGATTGCGGACATGGTCGAACATCTTGATCGGCACGTTGCCTGCGCCGCCCGGACCGTTGCTGCCCGGCGCCATCGTGGAGGCCCGGCCTTCGACCGCACTCGGGTTCTTGAAGTAATCGGCGATGCCGCCCAGCTTTTCCTGCGGCATCGTGGCGACCAGCCACATCACCATGAAGAACGCCATCATCGCGGTCACGAAATCGGCATAGGCCACTTTCCAGGCGCCACCATGATGGGCCTGCCCGCCGCGCTTCTTCTTGCGGACGATGATGATCGGTTGCAGCTCGGCGGCCATGATCGTGTCCGCTCAGCCCTTGGCGGCCTTGAGGTCGGCCTCAAGGTCCTGGAAGGTCGGACGCACGTCGGAGAACAGCAGCTTGCGCGCGAACTCGATGGCCACCGGCGGTGCGTAGCCACGCAGCGAGGCCACCAACGCCATCTTCACCACCTCGAACGCTTTGCCTTCCTCATGCGCGCGGTTCTCCATCGCCGTGGCGATCGGGCCGACATAGCCGTAGGCGATGAAGATGCCGAGGAACGTGCCCACCAGCGCGGATGCGACCTTCTCGCCGATCTCCGCTGGCGGCGCGCTGCCCACGATCGACATGGTGATGATGATGCCGAGCACCGCCGCGACGATACCGAAGCCCGGCAGCGCGTCGGCCACCTTCTGGATCGAGTGGGCCGGTTCGAGCGCCTCGTGGTGATGCGTCTCCAGCTCGTACTCGAGCAGCGACTCCAGCTCGTGCGGGGCCATGCTGCCACCCACCATCAGCCGCAGGCAGTCGGTGATGAAGTCCAGGATGTGGTGGTCGGCGAGGATCTTCGGATACTTCTGGAAGATCGTGCTTTCCGTCGGCTTTTCGATGTGGGCCTCGATCGCCATCATGCCGTCGCGGCGCATCTTCACCAGCAGCTCGTAGATCAGCTTCAGCAGGTCGACGTAGTCGCCGCGCCGGTATTTGGGGCCCTTGACCAACGCGACCATGCCGCGCATCGCCCCCTTCATCACCTTGGGCGGCGTGGCGATCACGTAGGCGCCCAGCGCGCTGCCGCAGATCACGATGATCTCGTTGACGTGCCACAAGGTCAGCAACTTGCCCCCGACCATCATGAATCCGCCAAGCACGCTGGCGATCACGACAATCGCACCAATGATCAGATACATGCGCGGGCAATCCGGTGGGTCCAGGCACTGGTATCGGCAGGCGACGATATTGCTTGAGCGCGGATCCGGGTCAGGGGGACCAGGCTGGAGCGACCGGCTTTCCCTGGGCGAGGCCCAGCGCTCCGCTCATTTTCAGTTCTTGCCTAGCCGTCATTCCGCCGCGACAGGGTGCGGGCGCTATTCCGTTTCGGTCGGTACCGGAAACGTGCTTTCTCCGGACAGTTCCTCATCCTGCGAAAACTGGTAAACACCAGGCCTTCCGTTTCTTTCGAAGAACGCGTAGCGGATAACACCGGTATTTTCGATGCCCTGTTCGCGCAGCATTCCCACCAGCTCGTCAGGTCGCAATCGCGCCTTGCGGAGCGCCGCTGGAAGCACGGCGCCGTCCTTGACGACAATCAGGGATTACCTTCCAGGAAAGAGTTGACCGCTTTGGCTCTTGTCTGTGCAATTGCCAGGGCGCGGTCGAACGCGACGACGACGGTGATGATCACCAATGCATACCGCAGCGGGACGTGTGGGTAGAACATCGAGTCGCCCGCCGCCGAACCAGGCGCGATGATCACAGCGGTCTGGAAAGGCGAAATGTTGCGCTTGCCACGCTTGCCCATGAACCGCAGCGTCAGCACAGCGAACGCATAGTCACCACCACGCGGAAACCGATTTCCAGAAAGTAGGGCGGCAGCTCGCTTCCGAAAAACATGCGATGCCAGTTGAAGGGTTCTACCTGATCCACTTTTCAGCCACTTTCAAACGACGACCTGATTAGCACCAAACCTCCGCCGTCTCACCTGACGAGTCTGCGAAGGCGAAGACTCCTCATTACCGAAGCGTACGGGGAGAGTGAAGATGGCGATGAACCGAGTCCAGTTTCAACCGGGGTTGTCGATGGCTGAGTTTTTGCAGCTCTATGGGTCTGAAGCCCTCTGCCGAGCGGCGCTGGAGCAGATGCGTTGGCCGAACGGGTTTCGC
>JBBRJB010000466.1:0-3187 GCA_038220085.1 Burkholderiales bacterium | reverse complement strand
GGCGCCAGTTCCCGGGGATGCCGGATCAGTGCATCCGCCCCCCAGTCCTGCGGGTCGTCGGCGTCGCCGCAATAGCCGTAGGCGGCGGCCACGGTCTTCATGCCGGCGGCCCGGCCGGCGACCACGTCGCGGAGGTCGTCGCCGACATAGACGCAGTCGGCACCGGCGAGGCCGGTGGTCTTGAGTGCCAGCAGCATCAGGTCGGGATGCGGTTTGGGCCTGGCGGCGCTGTCACCGCCGTAGGTGACCACGCTGCGCTGGGACAGTCCGAGACGCTCGACGATCACGCGGACATAGCGTTCGATCTTGTTGGAGATCACGCCCCACTGGATCGATTCGGCCTCGAGTTGCGCCAGCAACTCCGCCATGCCCTCGAAGAGCCGGGTATGGACGACGATGTCGCGCTCATAGCGCTCGAGGAACTCCAGGCGCAGCGCGTCATACGCGGGATCGTCCTTGCCCACGTTCAACCCTTTTCCGATCAGTCCCCGCGCCCCGGCGGAGGCGAACGGACGCAGTTCCGAGACCGGCATCGGCGGCTGGTCGCGCTCGATGCGCATGGCATTGACCGGGGCGGCGAGGTCGTCGGCGGTGTCGGCGAGGGTGCCGTCCAGGTCGAAGAAAACGGCGCGGGGCCGGGTCAGCAGGATCATCGGGGTCAGTCCAGTGGCTTGCGCAGCGCGAGCATGTAGTTGACGCTGACGTCGCCGGGCTGAAGCCGGTAGGTCTGAGTCAGCGGGTTGTAGGTGAGGCCGGTCATCTCGATCAGGTCGAGACCGGCACGCCGGGTTGCGCCGACCAGTTCCGACGGTTTGATCAGCTTGTCGAACTCGTGCGTGCCCCGGGGCAGCAGGCGCAGCAGATACTCCGCGCCTACGATCGCAAACAGGAAAGACTTGGGATTGCGGTTGATCGTGGAGAAGAAGAGGTATCCGCCGGGCTTGGCAAGCCGGGCGCACGCCGCCACCACGGCAGCCGGATCCGGCACATGCTCCAGCATCTCCATGCAGGTCACCAGGTCGCGACTGGCGGGCTCCCGGGCGGCCATGTCTTCCACCGCAATCTTTTCGTAGTGAACCGGGACGCCGCTTTCAAGCGCATGCAACTCCGCGACCTTCAAAGGCTTGTCGGCCAGGTCGATGCCGGCAACCCGCGCCCCGCTGATCGCCATCGCTTCGGCCAGGATTCCTCCGCCGCAGCCGACGTCGATCGCATCCAGTCCGCGGATCGATCCACCGCAATGCCTTTCGATCCAGCCGAGTCGGAGCGGGTTGATCTGATGCAGCGGCTTGAATTCGCTGGTGGGATCCCACCAGCGCGATGCGAGCGCCTGAAACTTGGCCAGTTCGGCTGGATCGGCGTTGTCTGAATACGGCGCGGTGTTGTCAGAGGTTGATTGCATCCCGGCAGTTTACAGAACGCCGAGCCGCCTTCCCGCCCGACCCGCACGGCGCGCAAAAAAAGCCCCGCCGAAGCGGGGCTTTGATCGTCACGTTACCTGCTCGGTCGATTACCTGACCGGACGGGTTCCGACGACTTCGATCTCGACGCGACGGTTCTTCGCGCGGCCATCCTTGGTCTTGTTGTCGGCGATCGGCTGTTTCTCGCCTTTGCCTTCAGTGTAGACACGGTTGGCTTCGATGCCTTTGCTGACCAGATAGGCCTTGACTGCCTCGGAACGACGCACCGACAACCGCTGGTTGTAAGCGTCCGAACCGATCGCGTCGGTGTGACCCACAGCGATGATGACTTCCAGCGCGATACCGCGAAGCTTGCTGGTCAGATCATCGAGCTTGGCCTTGCCATCCGGCTTGAGCACCGCTTTGTCAAAGTCAAAGAACGCGTCAGCTGCGAACGTGACTTTCTCGCTGGTCGCCTTGGGAGGAGGCGGTGGCGGCGGTGGAGGAGGTGGGGGCGGCGGAGCCGCTGGAGGAGGCGGCGGCGGTGGCGGCGGCGCTTTCGGCAACAGGTCGTCATCGCAACCTTTAATTGCCTGCGCCGGCGAGAAGAAACCTTGCCGGACGCAATTGCCAAAACCGCTCATGACCACGCCAGAATCCTGGCTCTGTACATACCCACTGTTTTTGGGATCAGCAGTGATGGTGGGGCCCTGGCCACCGCCACTGGATGCGCAGGCGGCGAGCAGTGATGCTGTCGCAGCCAGTGCACCAAGTTTGACCGATTTCTTCATATTTCTCCTCTCGGTGAGACGACTCTCAGCTGAAAAATCAACACCCTGACAGGACTCTTGCGCCGCAAGAAGGAAACCTGGACAAAGTGCGGTGAACCATAAGTACCGAAGTTTCGTGAACGATCAACTGGCACGCCCCGATACGAATTCGCCTAGCCGATTGTGCCATAGCGGACTGGCCCCAACTACGGTTCCGACGGCTTGGCGCGACAGCGAATTGCTGATTTGTCTCTCACTGACAACACGCTCGCCATCTATCCATACATCCGTCACCGCTTCGCGGCCGGCCGAGTAGACAAGTGTTGCAACCGGGTCGTAGACCGGACCATATTCCAGGGCCGTGAGGTCCACCGCCACCAGGTCTGCCTGCTTGCCGGTCTCGATCGTGCCGATCCGCTCGCTCAATCCGAGGGCCAGCGCACCGCCCAATGTCATCGCCCGCAGTGTGCGGTGGGCGTCAAACAGGGCCGCATCCCCGCTGCCGGCCTTGGCCAGTAGCGCGGCGAGGCGACCTTCTCCGAGCATATCCAGCCGGTTGTTGCTGGCGGCGCCGTCGGTGCCGATGGCGATGTTGATGCCGCGACGTTCCATCGCGCCGATCGGAGCGATGCCGCTCGCGAGTTTCAGGTTCGAATGGGGGCAGTGAACCAGCGTCGCCCCGACGCGTGCCATCAGGGCGATGTCCTCGTCCGACAGGTGCACGCCATGGATCGCCATGAACTCGGGCCCGAGCAGCCCCAGCTTTTCGAGGCGCTCGATCGGGCGCAGACCATACTGGGCGAGGCTGTCGTCGATCTCTCCTGCGGTTTCGTGCAGATGGGTCGCAACCGGCAATTGCAGTTCCGCGGCCAGCGCTGCGACCCGGCGCAGGGTCTCGTCCGAGTTGGTGTAGGGAGCGTGGGGCGAAAGGGTGAAGCTCAGGCTCGACTGGTCCCGCAGTTCGTCGCGCAGCGCCAGCCCTTTGCTCAGGTAGTCGCCGGGACCGGATCCGTAGGC
>JBBRJB010000465.1:0-3193 GCA_038220085.1 Burkholderiales bacterium | reverse complement strand
CCGGTCAGCGTGCGTCGGCCCGGGCACCGAATCGGCCGAGGCGCCGATCCGCCATCTCCGTAGCCTGCGCCAGCACCCGCGGCGGCAGTTTGCTGACCAGGAACGGAATGCCGACCATCAGCAGGGCAAGATCATCGGCCCAGCCGACCAGAAGCGCGAAATCCGGCAGCAGGTCGATAGGGCTCAGCAGATACAGCGCCAGAAAAATCGAGCCGGCCTTGATCGCCTTGGGGGTGGCCGGATTGCGAAAGGCGTACCAGAGGATCAGGGCCTCACGACCGGTGGCGCTGAACAGGCGGCGAATCCGAAGTAACCACAGCATTCCATTCTCCTTGCAACCCGATGGGCACGACCAGCCGTCAACTACTTGACCAGCTGGTTGATCTCGATAATCGGCAACAGTACCGCCAGAACGATCATGAGGACGATCGCACCCATTATCAAGATAAGGATAGGCTCGAGCAGCGTGGTCATGGTCAGGGTCCGCCGCTCGACGTCCTGGCTCATGGTTTGTGCAGCCCGCTCCAGCATCTCGGGGAGTTCACCCGTGGCTTCGCCACTGGCGATCATGTGGATAAGCATCGGGGGAAACTGCTTGCCGGCGCCGAGCGCGCGCGCCAGCGGGACGCCCTCGCGCACCCGCGCGAGCGCATCCATCACATTCTCCTTGAGGGAGGCGTTGCTCAGGGTGGCCGAGCCGGCTTCGAGGGCGCGGATCAGCGGCACGCCGCTGCCGGTCAGGATCCCCAGGGTCGAGGCGAATCGAGCCGTGTTGACCCCGCGGATCAGGCGACCGAACATCGGCATGCGCAGCAGGCGCTGGTCGAAGGCAAGGCGCGCGGTCGGAGCCCGCAGGGAATAGCGAAACGCAGTCACCGCCGCGGCAATCCCCGCCAGCACCACCCAGCCATAGACCCGGACGAAATCGGACACCTGGATCAGGATGACGGTGAGCAGGGGCAGCTTCTGGCGGGTCTGGTTGAATACCCCCACCACCTGAGGAACCACGTAGGTCAGCAGCGCGACGATCACCGCCAGTGCCACGAACGTGACGATGGCCGGGTAGGTGAATGCCATCTTGACCTTTGAAACCAGCGCCGTCCGGGACTCGACATAGTCGGCCAGCTTGGCCATCACCTTCGCGAGGTCGCCGGATTGCTCGCCGGCGCCTATCAGGGCCCGATAGGTGTCCGGAAAGTCGCGTGGGAACTTGGCCATCGCCTGGGAGAGCGTCTGGCCGCCGACCACATCGCTCCTGACCGCGGCGAACCGCTCCCTCACCCTCGAGGACTCAGCCTGCTCCACCACCGCATTGAGCGCCCGCTCCAGCGGCAGGCGCGCCGATAGCAGGCTGGCCAGTTGCCGCGTGCACGAAGCCAGGTCCGCGTCGCGCAGGCGCCCGCCGATGACCGTGCTGCCGGTAATTGCCTGCCGGTTCTCCAGTGCTTCGACTTCGAGGGGCGTCAACCCCCGTTCGCGGATGAGTGATCGCGCCTGGCGCGCCGAGTCCGCGTCGATGATTCCTTTCTCGAATTTGCCGTCGGGATGGGCGGCGTCGAAGCGGTAGGCAGGCATGGCTCAGTTCACACCCGTGTCAATCGCGGGTGACTCTCACGACCTCGTCGAGCGACGTGACCCCCGCCTGAACCCACCGCTGGCCGTCCTCGCGCATCGATCGGAAGCCGTTGCGCTGCGCCGATTTGCGAAGCTCTTCTTCCGAGGCACTGCGATGCACCAGCCCCCGCAGTTCGTCGTTGACCGTCACCAGTTCGTAGATGCCGGTTCGTCCCTGAAAACCGGTCTTGTTGCAGGCCAGGCAACCGACGGCCCGCCAGGCGCGGGTGACCGGATCGGCCTGACGGCACTGCGGACAGAGCTTTCGCACCAGGCGCTGAGCCGCGATGCCGATCAGGCTGGAGGACAGCAGGAAGGGCTCGATGCCCATGTCGATCAGTCGGGTGACCGCCGATATCGAATCGTTGGTGTGCAGAGTCGCCAGCACCAAGTGTCCCGTGAGCGACGCCTGCACCGCGATCTGGGCCGTTTCGAGGTCGCGGATCTCGCCGATCATCACGACGTCCGGATCCTGGCGCAGGATGGAGCGCAGCGCCTTTGCGAAGGTCATGTCGATGCGCGGGTTCACCTGGGTCTGCCCGATGCCCTCCAGGTCGTACTCGATCGGGTCCTCCACCGTCAGAATGTTGGTGGTGCTGGAATCGAGACGCGAGAGCGCTGCATAGAGCGTCGTGGTCTTGCCCGAACCGGTCGGACCGGTCACCAGCACGATGCCGTGAGGCTGCGCAATCAGGCGGTCGAAGGTGGTCAATGAGCCGCTGGCCATGCCGAGCTTGGCCAGGTCGAGTCGACCCGCTTCCTTGTCCAGCAAGCGCAGCACCGCGCGCTCGCCATGGCCGGTCGGCAGGGTCGAGACCCGGACGTCCATCGGCTTGCCGCCGATACGCAGTGTGATCCGGCCATCCTGCGGCAGACGCTTTTCCGCGATGTCGAGCTGGGCCATGATCTTGATCCGTGACACCAGGGCGGCATGCAGTTCGCGACGAGGCTTGACCACGTCTCGCAGGGTGCCGTCCACCCGGAATCGAACCATCGAATAGCTCTCAAACGGTTCGATGTGGATGTCCGAAGCATTGTCGCGGGACGCCTGCGTGAGCAACGCATTGATCATCCGGATGATCGGTGCGTCGTCCTCCGACTCGAGCAGGTCCTCGATTTTCGGAATGTCCTGCATCAGCCGCGAGAGATCCAGATCTCCGCCGACTTCGTCCACCACCGACGCGGCCGAGCCCTCCTGCTGCGCATAGGCGCGGGAAATGGCGGCGGCGAGTTCCTTGCTGCCCTTGCGAACCGGCACAAGCCGGTAAGGCAGCGTGCGCGACAACTCCGTGAGCGCGGTCAGCGGCGTCGCCTCGCCGATCCAGACTTCCATGGCGTCACCGCTGACGCCGGAGATCAGGATCTGATGGGTCCGCGCGAACCCACAGGGTACGTAGCGGGATGGGGAAATGGTGGCCATGGTGCGGGTCTTCCGTACTTCGTCCTGCGCCGGCGCTTACGAGCGGCCGGCGCATTGGCCGACTTCAGGGTTCACCGGGTGGCGCAGAGAAGCGCGGCAAGGCGCCGTCGCCGACAGGCCGCGACGGGATGGGATCAGGCACATCCGGCTTCGGCCGGG
>JBBRJB010000464.1:0-3199 GCA_038220085.1 Burkholderiales bacterium | reverse complement strand
AGTCCGCATAGGTGTAGCGGTGCAGGTCTCCCTCCACCCGTCTCGAGACCACCTCCGTGCCACCGAAGTGCCGTGCGGCATGCTGCACTATCGAGGACACCAGCAGCGGCATTTCCATCATTTGGCCAAGCATTGAACTGTCTCCTAGCGGTGTGCACGTATTCTGGCGGACCAGGGGCGATGGTGGCGAGCGCCCGATCGCCAGTCAAGGGCAAGGTCATGGAGCGAGCCGACCCGGCCGATTTCGTACAATCGGTCGATGAATGCTCCCTTGCCCCCGGACGCCTCTGCGCCGGCAAGCACCGCCCCGGCCAAAGTCGCGCTGACATCATTGCAGCTGGCCGACTCGTTCGGATCGCTCGGCGACGCTTTCCACACCCGGGTCGCGCCCTCCCCTTTGGCCGATCCTTACCTGGTTGCCGTGTCGGCCCCGGCCTGCCGGCTGATCGGCGTGGAACCCCAGAGTCTCCAAACCGCCGAGGCGGTGGCTGCGCTGGTGGGCAACGCGTTGCTGCCGGGCAGTCAGCCATTAGCCGCTGTGTATGCCGGCCACCAGTTCGGCGTGTGGGCCGGCCGGCTCGGGGACGGGCGTGCGTTGCTGCTGGGCGACGCGCCGGGACGGGCACGCGGGGAGTTCACGGCTCTGGCTGGTTCGGACCAGCAACTGCTCGACTTCGACCGGTGGGAACTGCAACTCAAGGGCGCCGGCAAAACCCCGTATTCCCGCATGGGAGACGGCAGAGCCGTCCTGCGGTCATCTATCCGGGAGTTCCTTTGCTCGGAGGCCATGGCAGCGCTCGGCATCCCCACCACCCGGGCGCTGGCGGTCGCCGGTTCGGACGTGCCGATTTTTCGTGAGGACGTCGAAACTGCGGCGGTCGCCACGCGGCTATCGCCTTCGTTCGTGCGCTTCGGCAGTTTCGAGTACTTCTACTATTACAAGAAACACGACCAGCTGAAGCAACTGGCGGACGCCGTCATCGACCGCTTCTTTCCCCAACTGCTTGCCCGGGAGCAGCCTTACGAGGCGCTCCTCGCCGAGGTCACGGCCCGTACGGCGCGATTGATCGCCAAGTGGCAGGCGGTCGGCTTCTGCCACGGCGTCATGAACACGGACAACATGTCGATCCTGGGCCTGACGATCGACTACGGCCCGTTCGGCTTCCTCGATGCATTCGACGCGGATCACATCTGCAACCATTCCGACGAAGCCGGGCGCTACGCCTACGCACGCCAGCCGGAGATCGGCGAGTGGAACTGCTATGCGCTGGGCCAGACGCTGGTGCCGCTGATCGGCAGTACGCAGGCGACGGAGCAGGCGTTGCAGGGCTACCGGGCGGCGTTTCAGGACGAGTTCAATCGTCAGATGGGCGCCTAGCTGGGCCTGCAGGATGCTGACCCCCAGGACCAGGTGCTGTTTGAAGACCTCTTTGCCATGCTCGATCGCAGCCGCGCCGACTTCACCTTGTTTTTTCGCGGGCTCGGCGCCATCTCGGCTGCGCAGACCGGCAGTGACTCGGCCGTTCGCGACCTGTGCCTGGACCGGGAGGACTGTGACCGCTGGCTCGCGCAGTATCGTGCGCGGCTGCAGGCGCAGGCTTGGCCGGACGACTTGCGCGGACAGTCGATGAACCGGGTCAATCCCCGTTTCGTGCTGCGCAACTACCTGGCGGAGGCGGCCATCCGACAGGCGACTGCCGCGCTGGCGGCTCCTGCGGGCGATCGCGATTTCAGCGAGACGAGCCGCCTGGCCGAAGTGCTGCAGAATCCTTTCGACGAGCAACCGGGCAGTGACCACTATGCCGCCCTACCGCCCGACTGGGCGAATGCCATCGAGGTGAGTTGTTCTTCATGACGAAACTCCTGTTCGACCTGTTCCCGATCATCCTCTTCTTCATCGCATTCAAGTTCGCCGACATCTACACGGCGACGGCGGTGGCGATTGTCGCGACGGTGGTGCAGATTGCCTGGCTGAAACTGCGCGGCAAGCGTGTGGAGGTCATGCAGTGGATCAGCCTGGGCGTGATCGTCGTCTTCGGCGGACTCACGCTGGTGCTGCACGACGAGGCGTTCATCAAATGGAAGCCGACCATCCTCTATTGGTTGTTCGCATCGGGCCTGGCCATCGCCCGGCTGACCGGACGCAATCTCATGAAGACCTTCATGGGCTCGCAGCTGGTGCTGCCCCCGCCGGTGTGGGAGCGGCTGAACCAGATGTGGATCCTTTATTTCCTGTTGATGGGCGGGCTCAACCTGTGGGTGGCTTACGCCTGGAGCACCGAGGTCTGGGTGAACTTCAAGCTCTTCGGCACGCTCGGTATGACGATCGTGTTCGTGCTGCTGCAGGGCGTTTACCTGAGCCGCTTTCTCAAGGATCCCGGCGATGAAGCCCGGTCTTGAGGAGCTGCAGCGGCGATTTGCCGAGCGGTTTCCTGATGCGCGCGTGAGTCTCACCGACGACAGCCATCTGCACGCGGGACACGCCGGCGCGGCCGGCGGCGCGGGGCATTTCACCGTGAATATTTTGTCCGCATCCTTCATCGGCCTGGGCCGCGTGGCCCGGCATCGGCTGGTGTATGATGCTGTGGCCGACTGGATGCCCGACAGGATCCACGCGCTGATCGTCAGGGCGAATACGCCCTCGGAATCGCCCTCGGAATCATCCTCGGAATAGGCTCCCGTGTCCGGGCCCTAGCCCACCCATCCAACCAATCATTCGACTGGAACCTGACATGCACAAACCTGCGCGCAATCGCGCCTTCCTGCTGGCTGGCCTTTTCGCCTGCTCGCTCATGGTCGGCGTGCCGGCCTCGGCTCAAAACGCCGCCGTGGTCAACGGCAAGCCCATCCCGAAGGCAAAAGTCGACGAGTTCGTCGAAGCCCTGGCGTCCCAGGGGCGTCCGGATTCGCCGCAAACGCGCGAACTCGTCCGCGAGGAACTGATCGCGCGCGAAATCTTCGCTCAGGAAGCCGACAAGCGCGGCCTGGCGCGGTCGCCGGAAGTCGAGCGCCAGCTGGAGAACACGCGCCAGGACATCCTGATCCGCGCCCTCATCCGCGACTACCTCACCAAGAACCCCGTCAAGCCGCAGGACGTCCAGGCGGAATACGACAAGTTCAAGGAAGAGGCGGCGGCCAGCGGCAAGGAATACAAGGCGAGCCATATCCTGGTGGAAAGCGAGGAAGAAGCGAAGAAGAT
>JBBRJB010000463.1:0-3205 GCA_038220085.1 Burkholderiales bacterium | reverse complement strand
CCCGTACCCTGGGTATGGAGCTTCGCGCGGGCGCCGTGGTGGTGGGCAATGTGGTGACCGGCAGCGCCGCCGACGTTGCGGGGATCCAGGCGGGAGACGAAATCGTCAGCATCGGCGGGCAGCCGATTCGCCGGGCGCGCGAGTTGATCGACACCGTCCGGAACAATCCCGAGTCGCCTCTGTCTTTCCTGGTCCGACGCGACGGCGCGGACATCGGCCTGCGGGTCACGCCCCGGGCCGAGATCGACGCACAAGCAGGTGACAAGGGCAGCGCCCGTGTCGGCAAGATCGGCGCCGCGCTGCAGCAGCGGGTCGAAATGGTGACAATCGACCTGGGTCCGATCGACGCCGTGGTGCACGGGGCGCAGAAGACCTGGCAGATGTCGATCTTCTCTCTGCGCATGCTGGGAAAAATGGTGACCGGCGCGCTGTCCTGGAAGAACCTGTCGGGCCCGGTTGCAATCGCCGACTACGCCGGTCAGTCGGTCAAGATCGGCTGGTTTGCCTACGTCGGCTTTCTGGCGCTGATCAGCGTCAGCCTCGGCGTCCTCAACTTGTTGCCCGTGCCGGTTCTGGACGGCGGGCATTTGGTATATTACGCGCTCGAAGCGATCAAGGGCCGCCCCCTGTCGGAGCGCTTCATGCAAGTCACCCAGAAGGTGGGGCTTGCCATGGTCGCCGGCTTGATGATTGTCGCGCTGTTCAACGATCTCAGTCGTTTGCTCAGCTAGCCAATGCTTCAGCCAGGCGTTCTCATCCACTGAACGCGGCGCACCCACCCGGTGGCGCGCCGCCGGGACACCGCGTATCAATCCGTCGACATTAGGATCTTTCCTGCAGGGAGCCGCCCGGGTTTTGAGCGTGGCGGCTCTTTTCATAACCGGCCAGGTCTGGGCATTCGACCCCTTCGTCGTCCGCGACATCCGGGTGGAAGGGCTGCAGCGAACTGAGGCTGGCAGCGTGTTCGGCTACCTGCCGATCCAGGTCGGTGACCGTGTCACCGAGGCCAGCGCTGCCGAGGCCATCAAGACTCTCTTCGGCACCGGATTCTTCAAGGATGTCCGCCTGGCAGTCGATGGCGACGTCCTGATCGTGACGGTCGAAGAGCGACCGGCGATCGCCTCCGTCGACATCAGCGGCTCGAAGGAGTTCGAACCTGAAGTGCTCAAGAAGGCGCTCAGGGACACCGGCCTTGCCGAGGCGCGGATATTCGATCGCGCCCTCCTGGATCGCGCCGAACAGGAGATCAAGCGGCAGTACCTGTCACGCAGCAAATACTCGGTGAAGATCACCTCCACCGTCACGCCGCTGGAACGCAATCGCGTCGGCATCGCAATGGCGATCGAGGAGGGCGTCGATGCCCGGATCGCGCAGATCCGGATAATCGGTAACCGCGCCTTCAGCGAATCGCAACTGCTCGACCAGATCCGACTGACCACGCCGACCTGGCTGTCCTGGTACACCAAGACGGATCAGTATTCCCGTGAGAAACTGGCCGGGGACCTTGAAGCACTGCGGTCCTTCTATCTGAACCGCGGTTACCTCGAATTCGCGATTGAGTCCACCCAGGTCTCGATCGACCCCGACCGCGAAGGCGTCTACGTCACGCTGGCCATCAGCGAGGGGGAGCGCTTTACCGTCAAGGATGTCAAGCTCGGCGGCAACACCCTGGGTCGCGACGATCAGTTCCGCAAGATGTTCAAGCTGCAGCCTGGCGACACGTTCTCCGGCGAAAAGCTGACGGAGACGACCAAGGCGATCACCGACGCGCTGGGAGCCATCGGCTACGCATTTGCCAGCGCCTCGCCGGTCCCGCAGATCGATCGCCAGAAACGCGAGGTATCGTTTTCGATCAATGTCGATCCCGGGCGCCGCGCCTACGTGCGGAGAGTGATCATCTCCGGCAACCAGCGCACACGCGACGAGGTCGTGCGCCGCGAGATCAGGCAGTTCGAAGGGGCGTGGTTCGATTCCGAGCGGATCAAGCTGTCACGAGACCGGATCGAGAGGCTGGGCTATTTCCAGGGCGTGACCATCAGTACCGACCCGGTGCCCGGCACGCCCGACCAGGTCGACCTGCGGGTCAACGTGATCGAACGTCAGACCGGCAGTTTTACCTTCGGTGTGGGCTTCTCCAGCACCGAGAAGTTCCTCATCTCGGCGGAAATCAACGAACCGAACTTCCTGGGCACCGGTAACACCATGTCGGTTGCGCTCAACACCGGCGAGACCCAGCGAACCGCCGCCGTGTCCTTCATTCAGCCGTATTACACCCCCAACGGCGTCAGCCGGACGGTTGACGTCTACCAGCGGACCTTCAACGCCCGCAACCTCGGCCTGGGAGACTACAGGCTGCGGTCCTCCGGGATCGGCCTTCGCTTCGGCATCCCCTACACCGAACTGGACCGGGTCAGCCTCGGCGTGACCTACGAGCAGAACAACATCATTCCGGGCGGCTCGCTCCTGCCCCAACGCTACATCGACCACATTGCCGAATACGGCCAGGTCAGCGGCGCATTTCTGGCGGTGGTCGGCTGGACCCGGGATTCCCGGGACAGCGCGTTGTCACCCACCCGCGGCCGGTTGCAGCGCCTGAGTGTCGAGACCACATTCCCCGGACAGGAGTTGCAGTACACCAAGGCCACCTATGCTCACCAGTGGTTTATCCCGGTCACGAAGGATTACACGCTGGCGCTGAATGCGGATGTCGGTTACGGTCGCAGCCTGAGCGACAAGGCCTATCCGGTGTTCAAGAACTTCTACGCCGGTGGTATCAATTCGGTGCGGGGCTTCAGTCCGAACAGCCTCGGCCCCAAGGATCCCAACGACAATCTGCCGATCGGCGGCACCGCCCATTTCGGCGCGAGCGCCGAGTTCCTGTTCCCGCTTCCCGGGACCGGCAACGACAAGACCATCCGGACCTTCTTCTTCCTTGACGGCGGCAACGTCTTCGAGAGTGCGATCGACCTGGCTGAACTGCGCTACTCCTTCGGTATGGGTATCAATTGGCTCTCGCCGATCGGTCCCCTGAAGCTGTCGCTCGGATATCCGCTGCGAAAGGAACCGGGCGACAACACCCAGCGGGTCCAGTTCCAGATCGGGACCGGCTTCTAGGAGCCTGTCGGCGTATGGAAAGGCCGGCCGGCGGGATGTGCCAAAATCAGAGGCTGGCGCCTGTTTTCAGGCGCCCCAGACGGAGAGAATT
>JBBRJB010000462.1:0-3216 GCA_038220085.1 Burkholderiales bacterium | reverse complement strand
TTCTTCTTTCCCGGCGGCTGCGCCACGACCTGCACTCCGGCATCCAGGATTTCGCCGCCGGTCAGCACCAGCCGCGCATCGCCGCCGCCGAAGAGCATCGGAAACAGTCTGCCGAACTCGGTGTTGACGGAATCGTAGGTCTGCTGCAGCAAAGCCCGCGACTCCTGGTCGATGGTGCGGATGGCATTCTCCAGGGTCGTCATGGCTTCGAAGAGATCGGCCGACTGGGTAGCGAGAAATGTCTGGCGATCGCGCGCGGTGGTCACTTCGTCCAGGGCTGCCAGATTGACCGGTCCCAGCCGTGCGATCGCCTCGCCCAGGCGGGCCACCTCCGCCTGCAGCCAGGACGGCTTCGGCCGCGGCTCCTGGAGAGCCAGCCGCTCCGCAAGCGCTGCTACGTCCGCCGCGACGTCGCTCAGCGACTGCGCCATCTGATCGGCAGTCATCCGTGCCGCCTGCTCCTTCAGCTTCAGTTCGACCAACTGATTTCGCAGCGGCTCCTGGCTGCGCTCGAGCCTGAGGCGATCCTCATCCAGCCGGCGCAAGGCGCCGGACAACTCGTCGGCCCGGCCGCGCGCGCTGCTGAGCGCAGCCTCGGCGGCGATGCGCTCCTCCAGGCATTGCTCGAGCTGCATCCTCGCTTCCTCGTCGGACACCTGCGCCAGTTCGGTCTTGAGCCGCTCCTGATCCGTCAACGCCTTGGCGAGGTTCTCGTCGGCCATGGCGATCTGCTGCCGCAGGCTGTCGGCCTGCTGCTCCGCCGACCTTACCGCAAAGCTGCTCTCCTGCAGCGCAAGTTCGGCGGTCCGGAATTCCGTGGTGGCAAGCTGCAGCGACTGTGCTGCCGCCTCGGCTGCCTGCTGGGCCTGCTCCAGATCCCGCGACATACCGGTGAGATTGTCCTGGAGTTGCAGCAGGCGGGCCGCCGCCTCTTCCCTGGTATCGGCACGGGCGGTCATCTGCTGTGCAATCTCCGCGAGTTCGCCGGCCAGGCGGTCATGGCTGGCTTCGCGCTGGTCTACCGCCTGTGCCATCCGGTCATGATCGATGGCGGCGGTAGAGGCGCGGCGAAGCGCCCGCTGATGCTCTTCCCGGGCCGTGGCGAGCCGGGCGAGGACCGCGGCTGCAGCGGCCTCGAGTTGCTCCGCGTGCTGACGCGCTTCGTCGGTGAGCAGCCGCTGGGCACGCTGCTCCCGGGCCAGATTCTGAAGTTCCTGCTGGCGGGCCAGCACGCCGTCCTCATCGGAATCGAGCGCGAACAGCGAGACGTCGAAGCGGCCGATCGCATGTCCTGCCTTGACGACGAAACGCCCGCCCGGCGGCAGGTCGCTGCGTGCGGCGAAGGCCTGTTCGGCCGTATCGGCGGCAAAGAAACCGCCGAGCCACTCTGCAATGAGGCTGGCAAGTTGCGGGTCCTGACAGCGGACCATGGTGGCCAGCGGGGTGAGATGTTTGCCGGCCGCTCCGACGGCCGCGGCCAACCCGTCAAGCCCCGGGCCGATGCCGTCCCGAACGAACAGGCCGAGCTTGCCCGGCGGGCTGTCGTCAAGCATCTGCGCCAGTCGGGCCGGATCGGAGATTTCGAGGCTGTGCACGCGTTCGCGCAAGGCCGCTTCGACGCCGAGTTCCCAGCCGGGTTCGATCGCCACGCGCTGCCAGACGCGTTCGGTGCCCTCCGGAATGCCATGCCGGATCAGCCAGGGCTTGACTTTCTGCTCGCTGTGCATCCGCGCCTGCAACTGCGAGAGAACGCCGATGCGTGCTTCGATGGTCGAATTCTTGCCGACCGCGGCCTGCAGGCGCTGCTGCACCGGCTCGCGCTCGGCCTCGTGAGCGCGGGCCTGCGCCTCCAGGGACTCCTGCTCCTGTGCGCTGGCCGCCTCCTGCTCCCGGGTGGACTCCAGGGCTACCTGCAGGCGCTCCAGTTCCTCCAGCGGAGCGGCATCCAGGCGGTCCATGTCCGCCTGCAGCCGCGCCTGCCGCTGCGTCAGGCCATGGACCGCTTCATCGATCGAATGCTGGCGCACCGCGACCACCTCGGAGGCCTGTCTGACCTCGGTCACGGATCGGCGTGCCTGCTCGATGACCTCGCGCGCCGCTTCGTCCCGCTGTCGGCTCTCGCCCAGCATGGCTTCGGCCTGTGCCAGCCTTTCCTGGGCCGCGAGCCGGCGCTCGACGGCCGTTTCGATCTCGGCGCCGACCTGATAGAGCCGGGCCGTACTGTCGCCCGACAGCGACCGCGCGCCTTCGATCTGTGCCGCCAGCGCCGCAATCCGCTCGGTCAACTGCCGGCGATTCTGGTCGGCCAGCCGGATCTGACCCTCGAGATTGGAAATCCGGCTGTTTACCTCGTAGTAGTTGGCCTGCCGACGCGTGACTTCGTCGGTCGCCTGATGGACTTCCTCCCGATTCTGTACCAGCTCGGATTCGATTGCCCGCAACTGCACCTGCTGCGATTCGATCATGAGGTCGATCTCGACCGCTGCCTTCTCGATACGCTCCTGTTCGCGCAAGGCATCGTCGTGCCGGATCATCCAAAGCCACTGCTGCTTGTCGGAACGCTCGCTTTCAAAGGCCCGGAACTGGCCGGCGACTTCAGCCTGCTGGTCGAGTTTCTCGATCTGGCTATTGAGTTCGCGCAGGATGTCTTCCACCCGGGTCAGGTTGTCACGGGTGTCGGACAGGCGGTTCTCGGTCTCCTTGCGTCTCTCCTTATACTTGGAAACCCCGGCGGCTTCCTCGAAAAAGATACGCAGTTCGTCGGGTTTGGCTTCGATGATCCGCGAGATCGTGCCCTGGCCGATGATCGCATAGGCCCTCGGACCGAGCCCGGTGCCCAGGAAGATGTCGTGCACGTCCTTGCGACGCACAACCTGCTGGTTGATCAGGTAAGTGGACTGGCCGTCCCGGGTCAGCACCCGCTTGACCGAAATCTCCGCGAATCCGCTCCAGGCTCCTCCCACCCTGCCCAGCGAATTGTCGAACACCATTTCGACGCTGGCACGCGATGCCGGCTTGCGCTCGCCCGAGCCGTTGAAGATCACATCCTGCATCGATTCGCCGCGCAATTCCGCGGCCCTCGATTCCCCCAGCACCCACCGAGCCGCGTCGATGATGTTGGACTTCCCGCAGCCGTTAGGACCCACGACCCCGACCAGCTGGCCCGGAAGATCGAATGTGGTGGGATCGCAGAAGGACTTGAAGCCGGAGAGTTTG
>JBBRJB010000461.1:0-3224 GCA_038220085.1 Burkholderiales bacterium | reverse complement strand
TGATTGTCCTGGCGCCGGCTGATCAGGGCCTGCACGCGGGGCTCGAAGGTCTGGATGCCGATCTCGAACTGCAGGGTGCCGGGCGGGAAGCGGGCGATCTGTTCCTTCAGGGAGTCCGGCAGATGGTCCGGCACCAGTTCGAAGTGAACGAAGCACGGATCCGCCGGCGTGGCATCGATCCGCTCGAGGAAGAACGCCATGATCGCTCGGCTGGTGGCCGCCTTGAGGTTGAAGGTGCGATCGACGAACTTGAACCGGCGGGCGCCGCGCCGATGCAAACCGTTCATTTCCTCCAGAAAGGCGGCCAGCGGGAAGGCCCAGGCGGTCTTGTCCAGCGACGATAGGCAGAACTCGCACTTGAACGGGCAGCCCCGCGACGCTTCCACGTACAGAGTGCGCTCGCGCAGGTCGGTCTCGGTGTAGTACCGGTAGGGCAGGGCAAGCGCGGCCAGGTCGGGCTGCTCGCCGGCGATGATCCGCATCAGGGGCTTCGGACCGTACAGCAGCGACCGCACCAGCCTCGCGAAGCTGATATCGCCCGGGCCCTGGATGACATGGTCCGCCAACTCGCAGATGTCCTGGCGTGCGGTTTCGTGACTCACCTCGGGGCCCCCGAGTACGATTGTCACCTCCGGTGCCGTCGTCTTGATATGACGTACCAGCGCGGTCGTCTCGACCACGTTCCAGATGTACACGCCGAATCCGATGATGCGCGGCCGGTGCGCCAGAATGCGGACGGCGAGCTCTTCTGTCGGTCTGCCGCTCACCAGTTCCACGATGGTCATCTTCGACTGCAGGTCGCCGGCGTTGGCGTACAGATAGCGCAGTCCCAGCGAGGCATGCTGGTAGCGCGCATTGATGGTGCTCAGGACGACCGGTACCGCAGCGTCTGGTGCCTGGATGCCCAGGCCGGGCGCGCCCGGCACGCTCATCCGGCGGAGACGGCGGCGGCGCATTCGCCCACCAGCGCCGGGCCGCGGTAGATCAGGCCGGTGTACAACTGGATCAGGTTGGCGCCGCACCGCAGCTTGGCGACGGCGTCCTCCGCGGACATCACGCCGCCGGCACCGATGATCGGGAAGCCTGGCGGCAGGCTCGCCCGGAGCGCGCGGATGACGCGGTTGGACATCTCGAAGACTGGGCGCCCCGACAGTCCGCCAGCTTCGTCGCCATGGGGCAGGCCCGCCACCGCGTCGCGGCTGAGGGTCGTATTGGTGGCGATCACGCCGTCGAGCGCGTAGCGGCCCAGCAGCGTGGCGATCACTTCGATCTGCTGCTCGTCCAGGTCCGGCGCAATCTTGAGCAGCACCGGGACGTCGCGATGGGCGGCTATTGCTGCGCGTTCCGCGTCGATGGCGCTCAACAGCGCGTCGAGCTCCTGGGCCCCCTGCAACTGGCGCAGGTTGCTGGTGTTCGGCGACGAAATGTTGATGGTGACGTAATCGGCCACCGGCAGCGCCTGTCGCAGACAGCAGAGGTAGTCGTCCAGGGCCCGTTCAATCGACGTCGCCGCGTTCTTGCCGATGTTGAGGCCGATCACGGGTGAGTCCGGGGAACTGCCGGTACGTCGGGACTGCCAGGTGCGTGACCGTTGGACGTTGCCGATGAAGCGATCGATGCCGTCGTTGTTGAAACCGAATCGATTGATCAGGGCACCAGCCTGCGGCAGGCGGAACAACCGTGGCCGGGCATTGCCGGGTTGGGGCTGCGGCGTCACCGTGCCCAGTTCCAGGAAGCCGAAGCCGAGCGCGGCAAGGCCGTCGATATGCCGCGCGTCCTTGTCGAGCCCGGCAGCGAGGCCGACGCGATTCGGAAATCGCAGTCCCATCAGCGTTACCGGATCCTGCACCGGCGGCCCCATCAGGGCGTGGCCGGCCAGCGATCCGACCCTCGGCGCGCAGGCGAGCCCGTCGATGGCGGCCATCGCCAAGGCATGTGCGCGCTCCGCACCGAGCGCGAACAGCATCGGCCGCGCGAGCGCGTAGGCTACGCGGCTTGCCGGACCCACTGCCCGTTGATCAGGTGTTCGACCGGATTGAAGCGCGCCTTGTACGACATACTGGGACACTGCTGGATCCAGTAGCCGAGATAGAGGTAGCGCAGTTCCAGCGACCGGCACTGCTCGATCTGCCAGAGGATGTTGTAGGTGCCGAAGCTGGCGCCGGGCACGTCCGGGTCGAAGAAGGTGTAGACCGAAGACAGGCCGTCGTCCAGGATGTCGATGATCGACACCATGCGTAACTCTCCACCGGGGGCGCGGAACTCCACCAGCCGGGTGTTTACCTTGCTCTGCAACAGGAACTGGGCGTATTGTTCGCGGCTGTCCTGGTCCATCCCGCCGCCGGCGTGGCGCGTGGATTGGTAGCGCAGGTAGAGTTCGTAATGCTCGGGCACCAGGGCCAGTCGGGCGACCACCGTGCTCAGGTCCTGGTGGGTACGGCGCGCGCGGCGCTGACTGCGGCTCATGACCAGCTCGCGCGCCGGGATGCGCACCGGAACGCAGGCGCGGCAACCGTCGCAATGCGGCCGGTAGGTGAAGATGCCACTGCGCCGGAATCCGGCGCGCACCAGTTCGCTGTAGATGTCAGCGTTGATCAGGTGATTCGGCGTGGCCACCTGGGAGCGCGCCTGGTGACCAGGGAGATAACTGCAGGCGTAGGGTGCAGTCGAGTAGAACTGCAGCGCCGAGAAAGGCAATTCCTTGAGGTGTGTCACGTGGTGTTACCGGCGTGCGATCAACTCGGAATGTCAGCGCAGGATGACAAGTGAATTCTCAACCCAACGACAGTTATCAGGTTCAAGCAGGCCAGTCGATGTCCGCCGTCTCCCAGTCAGGCCCCGGAAGCGCGCACAGGCTGTGGATATGGGCAAGGAACACGCTGCGTGTGATCTCGCGAGCCCCCAGCGATGCCAGATGGCCGGTCGATTGCTGGCAGTCTACCATGCAGAAATCGAGTCGACGCAGCATGCCGATCAATGCGGCATAGGCGCATTTCGATGCGTCGGTTACCCTCGCAAACATCGACTCACCGAAGAACATCCGGCCGATCGAGACGCCGTAAAGTCCGCCGATCAGGTTTCCGTCGGACCAGACCTCGACTGAGTGGGCATGCCCCGCCGCGTGCAGTCCCTGGTAGGCGCGAACGATCTCCGGCGTGATCCAGGTCCCCTCCTGGCCGCTGCGGGGCGCAGCGCAGCAGCGCATCACTTCGACGAAGGCGCGG
>JBBRJB010000460.1:0-3232 GCA_038220085.1 Burkholderiales bacterium | reverse complement strand
GCCGGCGACCCGCTCACGATGCAGGGCGTGGTCAAGGCGGCCTTCGACAAAGGAGTGAAGGTCGGTGCGCACCCCGGTTTCCAGGATCTCGCCGGCTTCGGCCGACGCAGCATGCAGGTGACTCCTGCTGAGGCCTATGCCCTGGTCGTTTACCAGGTTGGCGCGCTATCGGGATTTGCCCGCGCACTGGGCGGACGGTTGAACCACGTCAAAGCCCACGGCGCGCTCTACAACATGGCGGCCAAGGACCAGCCGCTTGCGGACGCACTTGCGCGCGCCGTCCACGATGTCGATCCGGACCTCGTCTTCTTCGGGTTGGCCGGCAGCGAGATGATCCGGGCGGCGAAGCGGATCGGGTTGCGGCATGCGTCCGAGGTGTTCGGCGACCGGACCTACCAGGACGACGGCTCGCTGTCGCCACGAAGCCTGCCCGGGGCCATGATCGAGGGCGCGGACGTCGCCGCGGCTCAGGTGAAGCGGATGGTGAGGGACGGGGTGGTGCGTTCGATGCAGGGAAAGGACGTCCCGGTGGAAGCGGACACCTTGTGCATTCACGGCGACCAGCCGGGCGCGCTGGTCTTCGTGGAGCGTATACGCGCGGAACTGGCACGCGCCGGCGTCGAGGTCCAGGCGCCGGCCTGAACGGCGCGGCCGGTCAGTGCCCGCCGCGGTCGTCCTGCCGGGCGCGGGCCGCCGCTGGAACCCGAAGCGAGCTGAGCGCCGCCCCCCCGCAGGCGAGCGCGGCGCCGATGAGCATCGCGATCCAGCTTCGGTTCGGTGCCAGGGCAAACGTGAGGGCGACGATGGCGGCGCCGATGGTCTGACCGGCCAGGCGGGCAGTGCCCAGCATGCCGCTGGCGCCGCCGCTGCGATGCGCCGGGGCAGTGGTCAGGATGGTATGGTTGTTGGGCGACTGGAAGAGTCCGAACCCGACGCCGCACAACGCCATGCGCCAGGACACGTCCAGGCTGCTCGGCGCCGTCGAGAGCAGCGCGAGCGACACCAGCCCGATCGCGAATATGGCCAGGCCGACGCCACCGAGCAGGCCTGCGGGATAGCGATCCAGCAGCCGCGCCGAGACCGGGGCTGTGACCATCAGCGCCAGCGGCCATGGCGTCATCAGCAGGCCGGTCTCGACCGCGCTATGACCGAGCGTGTGCTGCAGAAAGAACGGCAACGAGATGAACGCGATCATCTGTGCGGCAAAGGAGCAGACGGAGGTGCCGATCGAGAGCGCGAACACCGGAATGCGGAGCAGGTCGACGGGAAGCAGCGGCAACGGCAGTCCCATCTGGCGCTTGACGAAGAGGTATCCGATCAGGATGCCGGCGCCGAGCACGAGGAAGGTCGTGGCGTCGAAGGCCAGGTGGCCCAGCGAGTTCAAGCCGGTGAAGATCAGGCCGAAGGTCAGTACGCTCATCAGGGCGCTGACCAGGTCGAACGGTCCCGCTGCCTTGGCGCTGGCCGGCAGGAACCGCAGCGCGCCGGCCAGCGTCAGCAGGCCGAGCGGTATGTTGATGATGAACAGCCATTTCCAGCCGCCGAGGGCGAGGATGGCTGCCGCCAGGCTGGGCCCGGAGGCCGACGCGCCGGCGACGACGAAGGCGTTCAGGGCGATGCCGCGGCCGAGTCGGGCACGCGGATAGATCAGGCGCACCAGCGCCGCGTTGACACTCATGATGCCCGCGGCCCCGAGTCCCTGGACAGCGCGGGCGATACCGAGCGTCGTGACCGAGTCAGACCGGGTGCAGGCAATCGATGCAAGGACGAACACCACCATGCCCAGCCGGTAGATGCGGCGATAGCCGACCTTGTCGCCGAGCGTCGCCAACGGCAGGATCGCGACGATGATCGCGATCTGGTAGGCGTTGATGATCCAGACGGCATCCGCAGCCCCGACCGCCAGGTCCCGCGCGATCGTGGGCAGGGCCACGCTGATGAGCGTGGCATCGAGGACGGAAAGGCAGATTCCGCAGGCGATGACCAGCATCGCCCAGTACAGCGCGGGTGGCGACAGTCCATCGGGCCGGTCGGGCTCCTGACCCGAACCCCGGCCGACTTCATCCGGTCTGCCGTGCACCGTGTCTACTTGCCGCCGGTTGTGCCCCTGAAGCCGGAGCCGGTGAGCGACGAACGGCCGGAAGTCGCCTGCCGTTGCGGCTGCCGCTGCGGTTGCCGTGGCGCCGGGCCCTGGCCCCCACGGGGCTGGGACGGCTGGGCGGACCGCGCCGGCTGCCCCTGCGGGGCGCGTGAGGGCTGGCCGTTGCGCGGGCCGCCGCGGTTGTCGCCCCGGGTCCCGCTGCGCTGATTGCCGCGTGAAGGGGCGCGGGGCGGACGGTCATCCGCCTGGTCGAGTTCGGCGTCGCCGGGTCGTGACTGCAACCCGGTGAATCCATCCACTTCGACCCGCTGGATCTGACGCTTGATGACGCGCTCGATCGCGGCCAGCAGTTTGACTTCTTCGCGATCGACCAGAGACACCGCGGATCCTTCCCGTCCTGCCCGGCCGGTTCGGCCGATCCGGTGGACGTAGTCCTCCGGCACATGCGGCAATTCATAATTCACGACATGGGGCAGGTCATCGATGTCCAGCCCGCGCGCGGCGATGTCGGTTGCAACCAGCACCGGCAGCGAACCGTCCTTGAACTGCGCGAGCGCACGGGTGCGCGCGCCCTGGCTCTTGTTGCCGTGAATCGCCATGGCCTCGATGCCGTCTTTGCCCAACTGCTCCGCCAGTCGGTTGGCGCCATGCTTGGTCTTGGTGAAGACCAGCACCTGCTTCCAGCGATTGGAGCCGATCAGGAAGGACAGGAGGGCGCGCTTGCGTTCCTTGGCGATCAGATGGACCGTCTGGGACACCAGTTCGGACGCCGTGTTCCGTGGCGCGACCTCGACCTCGGCCGGATCGTTCAACATCCCTTTGGCCAGGGTGCGGATCTCGCTGGAGAAAGTCGCCGAGAACAACAGGTTCTGGCGTTTTGCCGGCAGCAGCTTGATCACTCGGCGGATGTCGGGGATGAAGCCCATGTCGAGCATCCGGTCCGCCTCGTCCAGCACGAAGATCTCGACGGCCGAGAGGTCCACCGTCCGCTGCGAGACGTGGTCGAGCAGACGTCCCGGCGTGGCCACCAGGATGTCGAGCGGCGAGCGCAGCGCGTGGATCTGGGGGTTGATGTTCACGCCCCCGAACACCACCAGCGACCGCGTGCGGGTGTGCTTGCCGTATTTTTCG
>JBBRJB010000459.1:0-3234 GCA_038220085.1 Burkholderiales bacterium | reverse complement strand
TCATTGGGGTGTCGGCCTGCACGTCGGTGTCGCGCGGCCACAGAACCGCGCCAGCCAGGTCATGAATGACGTTCGCGATGAAGGCGGCAACTACAAGGTCAAGGGCGGACGCGGCTACAACACCAACGCCGGACTGGATTTTCATGGGGACTCGTGCGACGTGGTGGCGTTGCTATGCCTGAAGGGCGCCAGGACCGGCGGCACCAGCCTGGTGTCCAGTTCGATGTCGGTGTGCGAGGAGATTGCCCGGGTGCGACCTGACCTGATCCCGGTGCTCAGATCACCCTTCCATCATAGTTATCAGGGAGCGGGCGACCCGAGCCAACCGCCGTACTATGCCTGCCCGATCCTGGGTGACCAGGCCGGCTACTTCGCCTTTCGCGCCAACCGCAAGAACGTCATTGCAGCCCAACGGGATTTTCCGGATGCGCCGCGCCTGACCGGACTTCAGCAGGAAGCGCTTGAACTGCTGGACCGGCTCCTGCCGGATTCCCGTTTCTGCTTCTCGATGGAACTCGAACCTGGAGACATGCAGCTGCTCAACAACTACGTCGTGCTTCACTCACGCTCGAACTTCGAGGATCACGACGAACCGGACCGCAAGCGTCATCTGCTCCGGCTTTGGCTGGCGATCGGGCAAGCGCAGCCCCTGCCGCCGCAGTGGGAGACTTATTTCGGCGACGTCCGGGCAGGGTCGGTGCGGGGCGGCGTGCGCGGCAGCTATCTCAGCCCCGACTACCTTGCCTACGAGGCGCGACAGGCTCAATCCAGGGCAATGCCGCTGAAGCCCCAGTGGCACGCCACCGACGACGTCGCACATCGTGCGGAAGAGACGTCGCCCACCACGACCGTGACAGATTCCCAGGAGATGCAATGAGAATGATTGGAAAGACTGTTCCGCGATTGCTCGCGGCCTTGATACTCGCCTCGCTGGCCTTCGCCGGCGTCGCGGCGGACGACGCAGCCGGCTATCCGTCCCGGCCGATCACTGTCGTGGTCGGCTACCCGCCGGGCGGGGCCACCGACATCATCGCGCGCCTGGTCTCGACCAAGCTGTCCCAGGCCCTGGGTCAACCGGTAATCGTCGAGAACAAGCCGGGCGCCGGCTCCAACATTGCCACCGAGCAGGTCGTGCGGGCGCAACCGGACGGCCACACGCTCCTGGTCGAGACTATCGCCAACGCCACCAACATGACGGTGTACAAGAACGTCAAGTACGACTCGACCCGGGATCTGGCGCCGATCGTCCAGTTCATGTCGTCACCCAGCGTGCTGGTGGTCTCGCCGTCGCTCAAGGCCAAGGACCTCAAGTCGCTGATCGCGCTGGCCAAGGCCGAGCCCGGCAAGTTGACTTATGCCTCTTCCGGCGTCGGCGGCTCGCCCCACCTTGCCGGTGAACTGCTGGAACTGCGCGCCGGCATCGACATGATCCATGTGCCGTATAAAGGGGCCACACCGGCCATGGTGGACGTGATCTCGGGCCATGTCTCGATGGGCTTCATGACGTCGCTGGGCGCGTTGGAGCAGATCCAGGCCGGCAAGCTACGACCGATCGCCGTGGCCTCTGCCAAGCGCCTGCCGGAACTGCCCGAAGTCCCGACGATGTCGGAGGCGGGGCTGGATAACTTCGAAGTCAGCTCCTGGAACGGCTTGGCGGCCCCGGCCGGCACCCCCGAACCGATCATCCGCAAGCTCAACCAGGAGGTCAACAAGATCCTCGCCCTGCCGGATGTGCGCGAGCAGCTGCGCACCCTGGGCGCTCAGCCGGTGGGCGGCACCCCCCAGGCATTCAGCAGTTACGTCGACAGCGAGATCCGGAAGTGGCGGGATGTGATCACCTCTGCGGGAATCTCGCTCGACTGAATCCGCTTCAATCTGAATCCGCTTCAATGAGTCGCTGCGCGCTCGTCACGACGGGCGGAACCATCGTTTCCCGTATCGACGAACGCACCGGCCTCGCCATGCCGGTCCTGTCCGGCGACGACCTGCTGCGCACCCTGCAGGGGCTCACCGACACCGCAGACCTGGAGGTGATCGACTTCCTCCGGCTCGCCTCACCGCAGATCTCGCCGCATCACTGGATCGGCCTGCAGGACCGGATACAGGCTCTGGTGGAGCGTGACGACATCGACGGCGTGGTAGTGACGCACGGCACCAGCACCCTGGAGGAAACGGCCTGGTTTCTCGACCTGACCGTGGAAACCGACAAGCCGGTGGTCCTGACCGGGGCCCAGCGCAACGTTTCGGAACCGGGTTTCGACGGCCCCCGGAATCTGCTCGCGGCCCTGCGGGTTTGCGGCTGTCAGGACGCGCGAGGCCTCGGGGTACTGGTGGTGCTCAATGACCACATCAATGCGGCGCGCGAGGTCACCAAGACTCACACGCTGGACGTCGAAACCTTCCAGTCGGGCGAGTGGGGCTACCTTGGCTCACTGGTCAAGGATCGGGTCGTCTTCCATCGCCGGCCCTCGCGCCGTCTGCGGATACCCATGCAGGCGGCGGAACTGCCAGCTGTCGAGATCGTCTCGATGTATGCCGGCGCCAGCGGCGCCATGATCAGGGCGGCGGCCGACTCCGGTGCGAAAGGCGTGGTCGTTCAGGCGGTCGCCTCCGGTCACGTCAACGAGGCGATGTACGATGCGATTCTGGAGTTGTTGAGCCGCTCAATCCCGGTGGTCGTGTCCACCCGCATTCCCAGGGGCGGCACGCGGGCCGGCTACGGTTTTGCCGGATCGTCCCAGAGCATGATCGCGGCGGGTGCGGTCCTGAGCGCCGACCTGTCGCCCTGGAAAGCACGAATCCTGCTGATGCTGGCGATCCAGGCCGGTCTGGCGGCGCCCGAGGCGCTGCAACGTTTATTTGAAGCCTAGGTGTCTGTCATGCACGCGACGCCCGCTCATCAATCCCCGCGAGGAACATGCACAACGACCTGAAGAACCTGGCCCAGCGACTGGCCTCGCCGGAGATCCTGCTCGCGCCCGGAGTCTACGATGCACTCACCGCGCTCATCGCCGAGCAGGCTGGTTTCGAGGCTATCTATCTGTCGGGCGCGTCCATCGCTTATTCGCACCTGGGCCGCTCCGATGTCGGCCTCACCACGTACACCGAAGTCGAACAGACTCTGGCGCGGATCACCGAGCGGGTCGAGGTCCCGGTCATCGTCGACGCCGACACCGGCTTCGGCAACGCCCTGAACGTGATCCGCACCGTCAAGGGCTTTGAAAAGGCGGGCGC
>JBBRJB010000458.1:0-3236 GCA_038220085.1 Burkholderiales bacterium | reverse complement strand
ACCACATAGAGTCGCTTGAGCAGGTAATGGGCGGTCAGACCGCGCAGGTAGGACGCGGCGACTCGTTCATCGTCGAGCACGTCCGGGATCCGGATGACCCGATCCGCCGGGACCACCCGATGCCCGACGTAGCTGCCGATGCCGATGTTGGCGTGAGTCACCCGGTCACCCGGCGACAGTCCGGTTACACCGGGGCCGACCGACTCGACCACGCCGTTTGCCTGCACCCCCGGCACGAACGGCGGCACTGGCCCATCGCCGTGCAACTGACCGATCCGGTGATACACGTCGACGAAGTTCACGCCGATGCCGGTGTGGCGCACCAGAACTTCGCCGGGCCCCGGCGTCGCGACCTCCATCTCGCCGGGAATCAGTACCCCGGGTCCGCCGAATGCGGTGATGCGCACGCAGTTGGTCTTCATGCGGTCAGGCCCCCTTGAACTGCGGCGTACGCTTCTCCATGAAGGCGCGGGCGCCTTCGCGGAAGTCCTCGCTGGCGCCGCAGGCGGCGATTGCCGCGTTGACCGCGCCCATGTCACGCTGGTCCGGATCGCTGATCAATGCATTGGCCGTCTTCTTCAAGGCCCGCAGGGTCATCGGGGCATTGACCGCAACTCCCTCGCACCAGGCGTTGACCGCCGCATCGAAGGCTGCCGGCGGCTCGACCCTGGTCACGAACCCCATCCGAAGCGCCTCGGTGGCGTCGAAGATGCGAGCCGAAAAGAAGATGTCGAGCGTGTTCTGGAGCCCGAAGACCTGCAGGAAACGGCGCACGCCGGCGACGTTGTAGCCCAGGCCCAGGCGACCTGCCGGCATCCGGAAGCGCGAGCCTTCGGTGCAGAAACGCAGGTCGCAAGCGGCCGCCAGTCCGAGGCCTCCGCCCATGCAGATGCCGCGGATCTTCGCGACGACCGGCTTGCTGCATCGGACCGGCGCCTTGTAGGCCGCGTCGACTGCTTCGTTGTAGCGCGCCTGGGCCTGGGGATCGGTTCGCTGCGACTCGAACTGCGAAATGTCCGCGCCCGACACAAAGGCCTTCTCGCCGGCGCCTTCCAGCACGATCAGTCGGATCTCGGGATCGGCGTCGAAGGCTTGCAGCGCGCCGGGCAGGCCGGCCCACATGTCGTAGGACATCGCGTTGTACTTCTCGGGATTGGAAAAGACGACGCGGCCGATCGGCCCCGCGCGCTCGATGATCAGTTCGGGCATGGTGTCCTCAGATGATGTGGTCAGCGCGCAATTGCGCGATCGCAGTGTCGTCGAGGCCGGCTTCGCGCAGCACTTCGTCGGTATGTTCGCCCCAACCCGGCGCCGCAGAGGCGACGCCGGCGGGCGTGCGCGACAACTTCACCGGCTGGTTGATGACGCGCACCGCAATGCCGTCGCTGGTCTCGACTTCACTGACCACCCCGAGGTGGCGGATCTGGGGGTCCTCGAAGACCTGCGGGATCGTGTAGACCGGACCGCAGGGAACACCGGTGTCATTGAGCAGCGTGACCCAATGGTCGACCGATTCGGTCGCGAACACTTCAGCCAGCGCGGCACTGAGTCGCGCGCGATGGCGCACACGCGCTTTCTCGTCCCGGAAGTCGGGCTCCTCGATCCAGGCAGTACGATCGATCGCGCGGCACAAGCGCTGCCAGGTGTCCTGGCCGGACGCGCCGATGTTGAACGGCCCGTCGGAGCCGTTGAAGAGGCCCATCGGCGAACTCGTCGGATGGTCGTTGCCGACCCGCGTCGGCACATCGCCTTCGTTGAGGTAGCGCGCGGCCTGGAAGTCCATCATCGCCACTTGCGAATGCAGCAGGGATGCCGCCACCCACTGCCCTTCGCCGGACACCTCCCGTTCCCGCAAGGCGACCAGGATTCCGATCGCCGCATACAGCCCCGTGCTGGAGTCGGCAACGGCCAGGCCGGCGCGCAGCGGGCCGCCGTCGGCATGGCCGGTCACCGACATCAGGCCGCCCATGCCCTGGACGATCTGGTCGAAGCCCGGGCGTCCGGCGTAGGGGCCGTCCTGGCCGAATCCTGAAATACTGGCCAGGATGATCCGCGGATTGATCTCTCGCAGGGACGCATAGTCGATGCCCAGGCGGGTCTTCACGTCCGGCCGCCAGTTCTCCACCAGCACGTCCGCCTGCTTGACCAGCCGCCGCAACACTTCCCTGCCCTCCGGTTTCTTCAAGTTCAGGGTCAACGAACGCTTGTTGCGGTTCAGGTTCTGGAAGTCGCCCCCGAGGCGGTTGCCGGCGAACATACCCTCGTTCGGGTCGACGCCCGGCGGCGGCTCGATCCGGATCACATCGGCGCCGAAATCGGCCAGCATCCGGACACAGGTCGGCCCCGCGCGAACCCGCGATAGGTCGAGAACACGCAGGCCCGCAAGGGCAGTGGAGGCAGTCGGGATCGGCATGGCGGGATCGGATCCAAAAAACGGCGGGCTGGCTGACTGGACAGGGGTATGGATGTGTACGGGCGTATAAATATATTTAGGCAATCTTAAAACATAAATGTCGGCTTCGATAGCCCGCCCTTCGCGGGGTGACAGCGCCCGGCGACTCGTTCAGACTTTCCACTGTCTACTACCCACCAGGGAGCGTTAAGATGAAGCCCAATCCGGTCGTATGGTTCGAGATCTATGTGCAGGATACCGCCCGCGCCCGTGCTTTCTACGAGTCGGTCTTTCAGATGACACTCGAGCGCCTGCCCGGTTCCGACCTGGAGATGTGGAGTTTCCCGATGAAGCAGGACGGTGCGGGCGCGGGCGGTGCGCTGGTCAAGATGCAGGGAGTTTCATCCGGCGGCAACAGCACGCTGGTTTACTTCGCCTGCGACGACTGCGCCGTCGAAGAGAGCCGGGTCGTCTCCAGTGGCGGGCGGATCGAGCGCCCGAAGATGTCGATCGGCGAGCACGGTTTCATCTCGCTGGTCATCGATGGAGAGGGGAACATGATCGGCCTGCACTCCCTCAAGTAGGAAGGAGGCGGCTCGTCAGGGGCTATAGAGGCAGCGCCCGCTCCGCCACCTGGTTCCTGCCGTTGTGCTTAGCCCGGTACAAGGCCTGGTCGGCCCGCTGCAGCAACTCGGCGAACGAGCGGTCTTTCCTGCTGCATTGCGCCACCCCGAAGCTCGCGGTGACCTTCAGCGGACCGCTGGCGGTGTCAAACACCAGGGCCGCCACGCCGGCCCGGATCCTTTCTGCGCAGGCAATGGCATCCTGGATCGCGGTGCGCGTG
>JBBRJB010000457.1:0-3240 GCA_038220085.1 Burkholderiales bacterium | reverse complement strand
CCCGGAGTGCCTTGTGCATCAGGTGGGTGACCGAGTGATTGCGCATGATCCGGTGACGCGAGGCGATGTCGACAGACGCCTGCACCTCGTCGCCCCCCTGCAATACGCCGCTGCTGAGGACGCCGTGATGACCGAACACATCCGCCTGGATCTTGAGCGTGTCGTCGACCTCGAACAAAGCCCCCTCGGCGCCCTGCACGTCAGCGGTCAGCTGTCCGCGATCGCCAACCTGGCCACCCGATTCGGCATAGAAGGGCGTGTGGTCCAGCACCACCACGCCGCGCTCGCCCGCCGCCAGACGCGGCACCGCCGCGCCGTCGCGGTAGAGCGCCACCACCCGAGCGCTGCGGGTCAGCCCCTCGTAACCATGGAAACCGGTTGCCTCGCCGCTGTAATCGAGCACCGTGCCGGTCTTGAACTTGCCCGCGGCCCGCGCCTGTTCCCGCTGCCGGTTCATGGCCCGGTCGAAGGCCACCTCATCCACCGTGACGCCGCGCTCGCGGCAGACATCCGCCGTGAGGTCCAGCGGGAATCCGAAGGTGTCGTGCAGCTTGAAAGCGGTCTCGCCATCCAGGACCTTGCCAGACCCTTGCGCCGCCAATGCCCCTTCCAGCAGGGTCATGCCGTGCGCGATGGTCTCGAAGAACCGCTCCTCCTCGGCCCTCAGCACCGCGGTGATCCGCTCCTGGTCCCGCCGCAATTCCGGATAGGCGTCGCCCATCTCCGACGCCAGCGCAGCCACCAGGCGATGGAAAAACGGCCGGCGAGCGCCCAGCTTGTAGCCGTGGCGGATTGCCCGGCGCGCAATCCTGCGCAGGACGTAGCCGCGGCCTTCGTTGCCCGGGATCACGCCGTCCGCGACGGTGAAAGCGCAGGCCCGGATGTGATCCGCGAGCACCTTCAGCGAGGGACTATCAGGCGCGGGGCTTCCCCCTGCCTTCCGGACTTCCCGGGCCGCCGCCACGAGCAGGTTGGCGAACAGGTCGATCTCGTAGTTCGAGTGCACGTGCTGGAGCACGGCCGCGATCCGCTCCAGGCCCATGCCGGTGTCGACGCTGGGCTTGGGCAGCGGATGCATGACACCCGCCTCGTCCCGGTTGAACTGCATGAAGACGTTGTTCCAGATCTCGATGTAGCGATCACCGTCTTCGTCGGGGCTGCCCGGCGGCCCGCCGGGGATGCCAGGGCCATGATCGAAGAAGATCTCGCTGCACGGTCCGCAGGGTCCGGTATCGCCCATCATCCAGAAATTGTCCGACGCGTAGCGGGCGCCCTTGTTGTCGCCGATGCGAACGATGCGCTCCGCCGGCACCCCGACCTCCTCCGCCCAGATCGCATAGGCTTCGTCGTCTTCGGCGTAGACCGTGACCCAGAGCTTGTCCGCCGGCAGCCCGAACACCCGGGTCAGCAGTTCCCAGGCGAACAGCAGGGCGTCACGCTTGAAGTAGTCGCCGAACGAGAAGTTGCCCAGCATCTCAAAGAAAGTGTGATGCCGGGCGGTGTAGCCGACGTTTTCCAGGTCGTTGTGCTTGCCGCCCGCCCGGATGCACTTCTGCGAGGTCGTGGCCCGGGTATAGGGACGCTTGTCGAATCCGAGGAACACGTCCTTGAACTGGTTCATCCCGGCGTTGGTGAAGAGAAGTGTCGGATCGTCATGCGGCACGACCGGACTCGAGGCAACGATGGCGTGCCCCTTCGACTCGAAGAATTCCAGGAATTTTTGGCGGATTTGGGCGGACTTCATGTCGTGATTCTGCGAAAGCTCTCGATTCTACCGAAGCGCCATCGTCCGAATGCGTGGAATCCCGTGAAAGCCGGGCCACGTGTGTGCGATAACATTGGCGCCCGGAACCAAGCCAGGAGACACCAATGACTTGCGACGAGCGAACCGGCCGTCCCACCGTCGGCGCACGCCGGCCATTGCCGGCGGCTGCGCCGGCACCTCAATGCCGGTCATCGCACCGGCGCGCCGCCAGCCTGAGCCTGGTCATCGCCGCGGCCACCGCCGGCGCCGCCCTGCTGCCGGCCGGGGCGCTCGCCCAGGCGGCCGGCGACGGATCGGACTATCCCTCGAAAACCATCCGTTTCGTCGTGCCCTATGCCGCCGGCGGGCCGCTGGACCAGGCGGCACGGGTACTGGCGGAGGAGATGCGCGGGACCCTCGGCCAGCCGGTCATCGTCGAGAACAAGCCGGGCGCGGGCGGCAATATCGGCGCCGACAACGTTGCCAAGTCGGCGCCAGACGGCTATTCGATCGTCATGGGCGCGGTGGCGACCCACGCCATTAATCCGTACCTCTACAAGAAGATGCCCTACGATGCGAACCGGGACTTCACCCCGATCACACGCGTCGCCGTGGTTCCGAACGTCCTGGTCGTCACGCCGCAGTGGGCAAGCCAGCACAAGGTCGATTCGGTAGCGTCACTGCTCGCTTACGCCCGCGCAAACCCCGGCAAGCTCAACTACGGCTCCGGCGGCAACGGCAGCGCCGGCCATCTCGCCGGCGAGTTGTTCAAGTCGATGGCGAACGTCAGCATGGTGCATATTCCCTACAAGGGTGCTGCGCCGGCGAAGATGGAATTGATCGGTGGAGAAATCCAGATGATGTTCGACAACCTCGCCTCTGCCACGCCGCAGATCCGCTCTGGGCAACTGAAGGCCCTGGCAGTTACCACGGCGCAGCGCGCCGAGGCCCAGCCCGACTTGCCGACGGTCGCCGAGAGCGGAGTTCCCGACTTCGACATCAGCACCTGGTTCGGCATCTTCGCCCCGGCAGGCCTGGCGACACCGGTGCTCGACCGGCTGCACCAGGCCGCCGTCGGCGCGCTGAAATCGCCGGCAATGATCGCCGCGCTTGACAAGATGGGCGCCAGACCGGCGCCGATGGACCCGAAGTCCTTTGCGGATTTCATCCGGGCCGAGCAAGTCAAGTACGAGCGCGTGGTCAGTCAATCCGGCGCCACCGTCGACTGACCGGGCCGCTGCCAGCTCGATAGTGTTAATTGCAACAGAGTCATTCGTCACGCCATCCAGGCGTGGTGTGATCACCCGGCGTCTCGAGGCCCATCCTGGAAGGGGCCAGCCGACGACGCATCTTCTGAAGGAGACAGGATCTTGAAAATAAGGGACCGCAAGGATTTCTGGTCGGCGGCGATGTTCGTGGTCTTCGGCGTGCTGTTCATGGCCTGGTCAACCGACTACCAGTTCGGCACCACCCAGCGCATGGGCCCTGGTTACTTC
>JBBRJB010000456.1:0-3241 GCA_038220085.1 Burkholderiales bacterium | reverse complement strand
GCCGGTCCATGAACTCTCCAGGAGAATCATGGCGCGGCAGCTTTCCCCGATCGACCTGACGGAAGCCTATCTCGAGCGCATCCAGGCACGAGAGCCGAAACTGCAGGCCTTCGTCGCCGTCTACGCCAGTGAGGCACGCCTGGCCGCCCACGGCGCCGATGCCGCGCCTCGTCGCTGCCGAACGGCCTGGCCGGTGACGGATTGCCGACCTCCCTGCAGATCGCCTGCCGGGGGCTGCGGCGCCGCAGTGCGGGTGATGATCGGCACCACCCGGGAGGAGATGTCGGCCTTCTACTACAATGACCCCGAGATAGCAAAGGCCGACGAAGTCATGCTCCGGAGCCTCTTTGAAATGACCCTGGGCGAACAACATGCCGCACAACTGGCGCAGTATCGACGTCTGCGCGCTTCGTCGTCGCCGGCGGCCATCCTCGGCGACCTGATGTCGGACAGCGTATTCCGCCAGGGCAGCCTGCGCCTTGCGCAGCGGCGTGCCATCCGCTTCGATCGCGTCGTCGGGCCGGTCGACGACCTCGCCGGCGTGCGCTGGCGCCTGCCCTGGCCGGAGTCGGCGCCATGATCAGGATTCGGGAGATCGACCACCTGGTGCTGCGGGTCATCGACCTGGCGCGCATGCTGGCGTTCTACTGCGACGTGCTGGGCTGCACGATCGAGCGGCGTCAGGAAAACCTGGGCCTGGTGCAGCTTCGCGCGGGTCATTGCCTGATCGACCTGGTCCCGGTAGACGGTCAACTCGGCGCGGCCGGCGGC
Source organism: Burkholderiales bacterium (assembly GCA_038220085.1). Taxonomy (GTDB): domain Bacteria; phylum Pseudomonadota; class Gammaproteobacteria; order Burkholderiales; family Burkholderiaceae_E; genus Lautropia. Next base: position 2,470 of record JBBRJB010000456.1, on the reverse strand, counting down.
GCACCGCCCGGTGTCGAAGGGCGCAATCTCGACCACTTCTGCCTGCGCGTCGAACCGTTCGACGAGGCCGCTATCCGCCGGCACCTGCAGGATCACGGCGTCCAGACGGGTGAAACCGTCGCCCGCTTCGGCGCCGAAGGCAAAGGCCCGTCGATCTACCTCACCGATCCGGAAGGCAACACGGTCGAGCTCAAAGGGCCGCCGGATTCCCCGGGCCCGGCATGAACACCCTCGAGCTCAAAATTCCCCCACCGGCGGTTGCAGCGGTAGTCGCCCTGGTCATGTGGGCGCTCTCCCGGGCCTTTCCACTGCCTGCGCTGCCAGGCGGATTTCAAGGGTGGCCGGCAGTCGCAAGTGCCCTGGCGGGCATCGCAATCGCACTCGCCGCGATTGTCTCCTTCCGGCGGGCGCGCACCACGGTCGACCCGAGGCGTCCCGAGGAAACAAGCGCCGTCGTCAGCAGCGGCATCTACCGGATCACGCGCAACCCGATGTACCTGGGCGTCCTGCTCGTCCTGCTCGCGTGGGCGCTCCGCCTCGGCTCGGCGGCAGCTTTGCTGGGCCCGCCGGCATTCCTGCTGTACATCGAGCGGTTCCAGATCGGGCCGGAGGAGCGCCTGCTCACGCAGCGATTCGGCAGCCTCTATACCGAGTACCGGGCGAAAGTCCGCCGCTGGCTCTGACTTTCCGCGCCGCAGTGCATGGACCAGTCGCTGTTGCGGTTCCTTGCAGACCTGGTGCTCGTGATCCACGCCGCCGTGGTGATATTCGTCGTGGGCGGCCTGGTGCTGATCCTCGTCGGCCGCCTGCGCGGCTGGCGCCTCGTCGACAGTCTTTGGTTCCGCTGCGCGCACCTGGTGGCAATCGCGGTCGTGGCAGCGCAGTCCTGGCTCGGCCTGGCGTGTCCGCTCACCTCCCTGGAAATGTGGCTGCGGATCGGCAGCGGGGAGGATGCCTATGCCGGTGGATTTGTGGCCCACTGGGTGCAGCGGCTCCTGTACTACGAAGCGCCGCCATGGGTGTTCACCCTCGGCTACACCGCGTTCGGGATGATCGTCGCCGCCACCTGGTGGTATCTCCCGCCCGGCTCCAGGCGGCACAAGCAAAAATTCGGCAGAACGGGCAGGTGAGCAAAGTCAGGCAAGGGACCTGTTCCCGGGCCTGCTATCCGGCCTGCTATCCGGCCTGCTATGCTCCCCGGGAGTAGGAACGTCGCTCTTGTGTACCGATTCGGACTGTGCCTTCTCCCATGCCAGTGCCCGATCGTCGCCGTCGGCCTGAAGCCCCGACTCGTCCGCCGCGGCCCTGGGTTCAAGCGCGAGTTCGACCAGGATCGGGAAATGGTCCGAGCCGAAGTATTCCAGCCGCCGCATCCGCACCAGAGTGAAGTGATCACTGTGGAACAGATGATCCAGCGGCCATCGCATGTAGGCGTGCTTCGCGTGGTAGGTATTGCACATGCTCCGTCCGACCCGTGGGTCGAGCAGCCCGCTGATCTTGCGAAAGAGCCTGGTGGTTGCCGACCAGGCGACGTCGTTCAGGTCGCCGGCGACGACCACAGGAAGCCGCGACTCCGCCACGCTCTTGCCCACTATGATGAGTTCCGCATCCCGCTGCGACGAAGTATCGTTCTCGGTCGGACTCGGCGGCGCGGGGTGCAGGCAGTGCAACCGGATCCGCTCCCCGCCGGGCATCACGACCGCGGCATGCATCGAAGGAATCTCGTCCTGCACCAGAAACTTGATCTCGGCATCCTCCAGCGGCAGGCGCGAATAGAGGTGCATGCCGAAGAGATTGTCGAGCGGACACTTCAGCGAGAACGGATAGTCCGCAGCCAGCGAATCCAGGTGCCGCTCCCACCAGACATCGGTCTCGACCGCCACCAGGATGTGCGGCGCATGGATCTTCACCATGTCCAGCAGCTTGGCTGCGTTGCGATTCGGAGTCAGCACGTTGGCCGCCATGATCCGCAGACGCTTGTCTTCGGCCATCGATGTCGCCTGCCGTACCTCGCGCCGCCAGATCCTCGTGCACGGCAGTATCCACCACGCCTGGTACAGCGTGCAGGCCAGCGCTGCCCCGGCGACCAGCCATGAAGCCGGCCTGCCGAAATCGAGCAGCCCAAGCGCCAGGCAAAGCAGTACGATGCCGATCAGGGCAAACTGCAGCCGCGGGAAATCAAGCCCGCGGATCCACCAGACCTCGTTCCGGGACAACGATCCCACCGTCATCAGGACGAGCAATCCGGTCAACCCACCGACAATCCAAAGCGCCATAGTCCAGTCAGTCATCCAGTTCGCGATGCAACGGCCAGTATAAATGCTCGACTGATGACAACCCCGACCCGATCTGGAGAACCCGGATGATCACTGAATACATTCTTTTCGACCTGCCCGCCGGAACCAGCCGGGCAGAGCTGGTGACCGCAATGCGAGAAGTCGCGCCCAGATGGCAGAACGCGAAGGAACTG
>JBBRJB010000455.1:0-3243 GCA_038220085.1 Burkholderiales bacterium | reverse complement strand
ATCCACCTCTTCAGGATGAGCGACTGCCAGGACCCGAGCCTGCGCCTGGCTCTACCGGGTCGGCCCGATGCCGGCCCGGGATCGGCGCTGCGGTACCGCGGATTGTGCTCCTGGTCGGCTGCGCCGGCCACTCCAGGAGCCGAGCCGGCGGGAAGTCTGGAGGCCGAGACCGACGAAGTCAGGCGCTCCGCGCGCTTGTATGATTGAGGGTTCCCGACCCGGCCCCCCTGCGGCGCCCCGGGGACCGGCATCGCCGCCTTGCGCTTAATCTGGAGCACGAATGAACTACGTTGTCCCCCCGCCCGACACCGTGTCGGTTCCTGTTCACGGGACCGACCAGCGCTTCCCGGTGCGCCGCATCTACTGCGTCGGCCGCAACTACGTCGAGCATGCCAAGGAAATGGGGTTCACCGGCCGCGAGCCGCCCTTCTTCTTCATGAAGCCCGCGGACGCGATCGTCTTTGTGCCCGACGGCGAAACCGGCAGCATGCGCTATCCGCTGGGCACGAAGAGCCTTCATCACGAGATCGAACTGGTCGTTGCGATCGGCAAGGGCGGCGAACAGATCTCCGCCTCGAAGGCCAAGGAGCATGTCTACGGCTATGCCGTCGGTCTCGACATGACCCGCCGCGACCTGCAGGGCGAAGCCAAGAAGGCCGGCCGGCCGTGGGAGATCGGCAAGGGCTTCGACCAGTCGGCGCCGATCGGCCCGATTCATCCGTTATCGAAAACCGGCTGGTTCGACAAGGGCGAGATCAAACTCGAGGTCAACGACAAAGTCACGCAGAAGAGCACGATCGACAAGCTGATCTGGAATGTCGGCGAGATCATCGAACACCTGTCGTCCTACTGGGCGCTGGCGCCCGGTGACCTGATCTACTCCGGAACGCCGGAAGGCGTCGCGGCCGTGGTCAAGGGTGACCTGATGGTCGGCTCGGTCGCCGGACTCGGTTCGCTGAGGATCCGTGTCGACTGATCCGGTTTCGGCCGGGCAAGCGCGCATCCTGTTCTGCCACGGGTCGCGCGATCCGGCCTGGCGGCTGCCGTTCGAGCGCCTCGTCGAAGAGCACCGCGGGCGGTTCCCCGGCTGCGAGGTCAGGCTCGCGTTCCTCGAGTTCATGTCTCCCAGCCTGGGGGACGCAATCGACGAACTGGCGGGAGCCGGCTGCGGCCCGATCAGGATCGAACCGATGTTCCTGGCACCGGGCGCCCATACCCGCAGCGACCTGCCCGAGCTGGTGACGGCGGCGCGCCGACGCTGGCCCTTGCTGGCCATTTCGATTGCGCCCAGCCTGCTGGAGTCTTCGGCGACCCGCCAGGCGATCATCGACTCGCTTGAGCCGCTTCGCTAGGAGCCTGTCCTCAGGACCCTGACTGCCTCGTAGCGCCCACCCATCGATATAGCGTGCGCTTATAACCTCCCGCCGAGAATGTCGTTTGCGGACGTCAGGGGCAGCAGTATCCTGCCTTCATGGAACAGACTCAATCCCCCGTGGCGACGTCGACGACGACACCCGACCCAGCTGGCAGCAGCGCGCTGGCCGCCGCCGCAAGACATCCCTCCCCCGAAACGCCCGGCTATGCCGGCGATGTAGCGCCCGGCGAAGCCTGGCAGCTGGTCCAGTCCGGTCAGGCGACCCTGGTGGACGTGCGCACCGCGGAAGAGCTGCATTGGGTCGGCCACATCCCCGGGGCCCTGCACATCGAATGGGCCTCAGGCCGCCAGCAGGTCCGCAACGAGCGGTTCCTGGAGCAGCTTGCGGCGCTCGTGCCCCCCGACCGCCAGGTGCTGTTCCTGTGCCGCAGCGGTGTGCGATCGGTCAGCGCCGCCAAGTCGGCGACCGGGGCCGGCTACCGGTCGGCCTGGAACATCCTGCAGGGCTTCGAAGGGCCGGCAGATGCGCAGAAGCAGCGCGGGCGGATTGGTGGCTGGCGTTCAGCCGGCCTGCCCTGGCAGCAGAGCTGAACCGCCCACGCCATGTACGTCTACGATGAAATCGACCAGCAACTGGTCGACGAAAGGGTGGCGCAGTTCCGCGGCCAGACCGGGCGCTTCCTGGCCGGCACGCTCTCCGAGGACAACTTCCGTCCGCTGCGGCTGCAGAACGGCCTCTACATCCAGAAGCACGCGCCGATGCTGCGGGTGGCAATCCCCTACGGCATGCTCGCGTCGCACCAGCTGCGCAAACTGGCGGAGATCGCCCACACGTACGACCGCGGCTATGGCCACTTCAGCACCCGCCAGAACATCCAGTTCAACTGGCCGGCGCTCGAGCGCGTGCCGGACATCCTGGCCGAGCTGGCAACGGTGCAGATGCACGCGATCCAGACCAGCGGCAACTGCATCCGCAACATCACCACCGACCAGTTCGCCGGGGTTGCGCCCGACGAAGTGACGGATCCGCTGGTATGGGCGGAACTGATGCGCCAGTGGTCCACCTTCCATCCTGAATTCGCCTTCCTGCCCCGCAAGTTCAAGATTGCCATCAGCGGCTCGCTCGAAGACCGCGCGGCCGTACTGGTGCACGATATTGGCTTGCTGGCGGTCACCAACGACGCCGGCGAAACCGGCTTCCGGGTGATCGTCGGTGGTGGCCTCGGGCGCACGCCGATGGTGGGGCACGTGATCAACGAGTTCCTCGCGTGGCCGCACCTGCTTACCTATCTGGAAGCGATCCTGCGGGTCTACAACCGTTACGGCCGGCGCGACAACAAGTACAAGGCGCGCATCAAGATCCTGGTGAAGGACCGCACACCGGCCATATTCGCGGCCGAGGTGCAAAGCGAGTGGTCGCACCTGCGCGACGGTCCCGGCACCGTAACCGAAGCGGAACTCGCCCGCATCGGCAGCCGCTTCACCCGGCCCGACTACCGCCGGCTGCCGGCAACCGACGCCTACATCGAAACGCTGCGCGCCGCGGAACCCGCGTTCGCCCGCTGGCTCGAGCGCAATGTCCGCGAGCACCGGGTACCGGGCTATGCCAGTGTCACGTTGTCGCTGAAAAAGACCGGGGTGCCGCCGGGGGACGCCTCTTCGCGGCAGATGTACGCCATCGCCGACCTGGCAGACCAGCACAGCTTCGGCGAATTGCGGGTCACCCATGAACAGAACCTGGTGTTCGCCGATGTCGAGGTCGGCAGCCTGCATGCCCTGTGGCAGTCGCTGAAGGCCCTGGGTCTGGCCACGCCCAACATCGGCCTGCTCACCAACATCATTGCCTGCCCCGGCGGCGATTTCTGCTC
>JBBRJB010000454.1:0-3246 GCA_038220085.1 Burkholderiales bacterium | reverse complement strand
CGAAGTCCTCGGGGAAGCCTGGCCCAAGATATTCCAGCCTGACTACACCGAAGTCATCACCCGCATCCTCCAGAGCAAGCCCCAGGCGCTCTATTCGTGTCTCTGGGGTGGCGACCTCACGTCGTTCATCGACCAGGCGAGCATCTATGCGCTGTTTGCCAATACGACCTTCTTCGCGGTGAACATGGCCGACTATACGGCACTCACGAGCGTCAAGAACCTGCCGCCCGGCATCCATTCCGGCAACCGTTACGTCAAGACCTTCCCGCGCACTGAAGCCAATGCCGAGTGGGGCGACGCCTATCGCAAGAAGTACGGCGAGTACCCGACCAACTGGTCCTGGCAGAACGCGACTGCGATCACGGCGCTGGCCGCTGCGGCAAAGAAGGCTGGTTCGAGCGACGGCAAGAAGCTCAGTGAAGTACTGCACGGCCTGAAGCTGGACAGCCCCTTTGGTGCAGACGGCACGGTCACCATCCGCGAAAGCGACGGCACGCTGATCAACTACGCCGTTGGCTGGGGCACCACGATTCCGAAGGAGCCCTATGTTCCGGAAGTCACGGCGGGGAACTGGAAGACCATCCTGAAACTCGAAGAAGAGTGGAAGAAGCGTAACAATTATCTCTAGGAGCCTGTCGGAGTATGGGAAGGGGTCCTAGTCCGATCGCAACCGGGGCGGCCCTGGCGCCACCTCCGGCAGCACCCATGCACACATCGACATGAATCCGGGCGAACTGCTTTCCTGCCTGGGATCCAGCTCCTGCGTCGTCACGCAACTGGCCAGCGGCCTGATCATCGGGCTGCTCCTGTTCCTGGTCGCCGCCGGGCTCACGCTGATCTTCGGCGTGCTCGGCGTCATCAACTTCACCCACGGCGCCTTCTACATGATGGGCGCCTACTTCGCGTATACCGCTTACGGGCTGAGCAACAGCTACGCGGTGGCCGTGCTCGCAGGCGGCATCGGCGTGGCATTGCTCGGCCTGGTCTTCGAGCGCTTCTTCATCCGCCGCGTCTACGGCTCCAACGTCCTGATGCAGTTGCTCGTCTGCTATGCCTTCATCCTGATCTTCGACGACCTGGTCAAGATCGTCTGGGGCCCGGAATACAAGTCGATGGGGATGCCCGACATGTTCCGGGTACCCCCACTCTTCCTGGGCGGCGGCGTGGTGCCCGTGTTCTACCTGTTCCTGATCCTCGTCTCCCTGGCGATCGGCGCGGCGCTGTGGTTCGTCATTGCCCGCACGCGTGCCGGCAAGGTCGTCAGGGCGGCTGCCGCAAACCCGACGATGCTCTCCGCGCTCGGCACGAATACCGGACTCGTGTATGCCGGCGTCTTTGCGCTGGGTGCCGGGCTCGCCGGGCTCGCCGGCGCACTGGCCGCGCCGGTCCGCTCGGTGTCCTCCGGGATGGGGTTTGGCATCCTGATCGAAAGCTTCATCGTGACGGTGATCGGCGGCATGGGTTCGATCGTCGGTGCGCTGGTCGGCGCCCTGCTGATCGGGCTGGTTCGCACATTCGGATCGATCGGCTTTCCGCTGTTCACCGACGGTCTGATGTTCCTTTTCATGACGATCATCCTGATCGTCAAGCCAAGCGGGCTGTTCGGGAAGGAAGCCTGAATGACGGTGCGCGCAGGCGGTTTCCGGCGTGACGCGCTGATCGCGGTCGCGGCCCTGGTCGTGCTGCTGGTGCTGCCGTACCTCTGGCAGAGCAGCGCCATGGTCGACTTCGTAATCCGGCTGTCGGCATATGCACTGCTGGCGACATCGCTGAACCTGCTGGTCGGGTATGCCGGAATGACCTCGTTCGGACACGGCATGTTCTTCGGGCTCGGCGCGTACGCGCTAGGCCTGTCGATGCAACGGCTCAGTATCCCGCTTCCACTGGCCATGCTGCTGTCCCTGGTGTTCGTCGGACTGGTCGCACTGGTGATCGGCGCGATCAGCGTGCGCCTGAAAGAAATCTATTTCGCCTTCATCACGCTGGCGTTCCAGATGCTCATCTACTCGGTGATCATCGCGTGGGTGCCGCTGACCGGCGGCGACCAGGGCCTGCAGGGTGGGATCCCGCGACCGCCTTTCCTTGGCATCCGGCTCGACGAGACGCCGCACCTGTATGTCTTCAGCGCGGTGATGCTGGTGACAGCCCTGCTGCTGATGCGGGTCATCGCGCAGAGTCCGTTCGGCTACAGCCTGCGCCTGATTCGCGACAACGTCGATCGGGCGAGCTTCATCGGCGTGGACGTCTTTCGAATCCGGCTGACGGCATTCGTGCTGGCGGCGATGTTCGGTTCCCTTGGCGGAATGATCCTGGCACTTTTCGTGTCCGGGGCCTATCCGGAGTTTGCCAACTGGACGCAATCAGGCGAGGCGATCTTCATGGTGATGCTCGGGGGGACGACCACCTTCCTCGGCCCGACGCTCGGCGCCGCCATCCTGCTCTCGCTCAATGACGTCGTCACGCGATTCACCGAACATCACGGACTGGCGATGGGCATCCTGATTCTGGTGGTCGTGCTGGGGCTGCGCAAGGGCGTGACCGACGTCCTGGCGCAGTGGTGGCAGGAGCGCAAGGCATCATGACCATGCCGCGACCGGGGCCGTTCGGATGACGCAACAGATCGAAGGTCTGGCAGTCGTCACCGGCGGCGCGAGCGGCATCGGCGCAGCCTGTGCCCGGCGGCTGGCCGAACGCGGCGCGCGGGTGGCGATCGTCGACACCAACCAGCCGGCCGGCGAAGCGCTCGCACGGGAACTGGGGGGACAGGCGTTTTCCGGTGATGTCGCTGATCAGCACGCCATGTTCCACCTCGCCGACGAGATCGAAGCAAGGATGGGCGCGGTCGACATCCTGGTCAATTCGGCCGGTGTCATCCAGGTTCCGCTTCGACCAGCCGACCTCACGATGGCGGTGTGGGATGAGGTGGTACGGGTCGATCAGCGGGGCACCTATGTGGCCAGCCTCGCGTTCTCGCGCGCCATGCTCGCGCGGCGTCACGGTTCGATCGTCAACATCGCGTCGATCGTCGGCCTTCGGTCGGTCCCTTTGCATGCCTATGCACCGGCCAAGGCGGCCGTGATCTCGATGACCGAATGCCTGGCCGCCGAATGGGGGCCGGCCGGCATTCGTGTCAACGCGGTCGCCCCGGGCTATACCCGAACGCCTGCGCTGCAGGCCGCGATCGACGCGGGCGAACGCGATGTGTCGCAGTTGACGGCCAACGCGGCGCTCGGGCGCATGGTCGAA
>JBBRJB010000453.1:0-3255 GCA_038220085.1 Burkholderiales bacterium | reverse complement strand
GTAGGCAGGGTCATAAACTAGAATCCAGGGTTTCCGGGATTTCCGGGATCTCCGGAGTTAGGCAAGACATGCATCCAATGCTCAACGTCGCGGTTCGCGCCGCCCGACAAGCCGGCCGCCTGATCAACCGGGCCAGCCTGGACGTGGACTCGATGCTGGTCACCCGCAAGGAACGCAACGACTTTGTCACGGAAGTCGACAAGGCTTCGGAAGAGGCGATCATCGATACGCTGCTGTCGGCCTATCCATCGCACGCCATTCTAGCGGAGGAGTCCGGCCATCGGCCGGGCACGGGCGGTAGCAAGAGCCTGCCCACGGCAGCGCTCAAGGAAGCCGAGCACATCTGGATCATCGATCCACTGGACGGCACCACCAACTTCATTCACGGCTTGCCGCACTACTGCATCTCCATCGCCCTGATGGAACGTGGCGTCATCACGCAGGGCCTTATCTACGATCCGATCCGCAACGAGTTGTTCACCGCATCGCGTGGCCGGGGCGCCTTCCTCAACGATCGGCGCATCCGGGTGAGCAAGCGGACCCGGCTCGAGGAGTCCCTGATCGGGACCGGCTTCCCTTTCAGGATGATTTCCCAGATCGACGACTACCTGCGGATGTTGCGTCCGGTGATGGAGAAAGCCGCTGGCATCCGCCGTGCGGGCGCGGCGGCGCTCGACATGGCCTATACCGCGGCCGGCCGCTTCGACGGTTTCTTCGAACTGGGGCTTAAGCCGTGGGACGTCGCCGCCGGCAGCCTGATGGTCACCGAGGCCGGTGGCCTGGTGGGCGACTTCAGCGGCAACGCGCACTACCTGGAAAGCGAGCAGATCCTTGCCGGCGCCCCCAAGGTGTTCTCGGCTCTCATCCCCTTGTTGAACCCTGCTCGCCGACAGGAAGCGCAGGCGGCTGTGAACATCGAAGCGGCGGCGGCCGCACCGCGCCAGCAGTTGCGACGCCGGGTGCCCCCTGCGGGCACCTGACCAGCCCTTCAAAGCAGCGTGCGGCGGCCTGTCAGTCGATCGCGCCCGCACCCCGTCTCAGGTCGCCCTCGCCGAAGGTGACTGTTACCTGAAGGGCGATCCGGATCGCTTCGATCGCCGTTTCGAGGTCGAAGCGTCCTGCGACCTGCCCCGCGGGCGTCGCCTGCCCGGCCAGCCAGGGCACATGGATGAAGCCTCCGCGAATTCGCGGATGTCGAGTCGCCAGCCGGTGCGCGAGTCCGAAAAAGACGTGGTTGCAGACGAAGGTGCCGGCGCTTTGCGACACCGAGGCCGCAATCCCGGCGTCCTGCAGCGCGGTCACGATGGCCTTGATCGGAAGGCTGGACCAGTAGGCCGCCGGCGCCTGCGGGCAGACCGCTTCGTCCACCGGTTGCCGCCCGCGATTGTCCGGGATACGCGCGTCGTCTATATTGATCGCGATCCGCTCCACCGAGATGTCCTGCCGGGACCCGGCGAGTCCGAGCGCCACGACAGCCACCGGCCGGTGGGTTGCCAGCGCCTGGTCGAGGGCAGTGAGCGCCTCACCGAACACGCACGGCAGGCGCACGGTGCGCACCACCGCGAGGCTCCTGCCGCCGGCATCCCCGACCTCCCAGCCTTCGAGCCGGCTCGCGATCTCCCAGGACGGGTTGACCGGATCGCCGCCAAACGGTTCGAATCCGGTCACAAGGACGACCGGCAACGCCGTGGCAGGGCTCATGCCCGCACCGCCTGCAGGCTGGCGCCGCGCGAGGCTGCTTTCGGCACCGCCAGGCCGGCGAGATAAGTATCGATCACTTCGCCTCCCACCTTGACCAGGTCGAACGCAGCCGGATCCAGCATCCAGTTCTGGAACAGGCCTTCCAGCAGCGAATGCAGGCCCAGCGCCGCCGCGCGCGCCGAGATTCGACGGGGCCGGTCGCACCGCTTCATGTAATGCGCAATAGTGCGTTCGATATGGTCCAGGTGGCCACTGGACGCATCACGCCGGCGCTCGCGCACGGCCTCGAGTTCATCGACGTATTCGACCTTGTGGATCGCAATCTCGAACACCCGGCGCACCTGGGGGTCGTCGACGATTTTCCTGAGCGCATCCAGACAACCTTGACGAAGTTGACCGAGCGGGTCCTGTGACGGCGAATCGGCGCCGATGTGCATTATTTCTTCCATCGGCAACAGCACCCGCTGCATCATGGCATCGAACAATTCCGCCTTGTCCTTGAAATGCCAGTAGATGGCGCCGCGAGACAACCCCGCGCACTGGGCGATCTCGTGCAGGGACGATCGCGATAGTCCGCGGCGCGCAAACACCAGTTCGGCGGTGTCCAGGATCAGTCCTCGGGTGGCCAATGCATCTTCTTTCGTTCTCCTGACCATGACGCCCGCCTGTCCTTTCGTGTCTCCGACCATCCCTACCCGCGCCCGACCCCGCCGGTCGCGCAAGCCGCAAACAAGCGTGGGAACAACAAAGCGAGGAGATTATACATACAACCGTGTATGTATGTATGTATAATTCCGTTCCGTGGCCTTCATGGCCGTCCCGGCGCAGTGCCTCCGGGGCCAGTGACGAACCGAAACGCGCCCGAACCCGCTCTGTACCAGGCGCACCGCCCAGAGGAATCCCATGTCACAGCAGACCAGCAGGCCCGATCGGCCTCACGCCCTCCGGACATATTCCCTGCCCTGGCTGCTGGTCCCGCTGGCCGCCATCCTCGTCGCCTGCGGGCCCAAGCCCGACGCGCCCAAACCGGCAGCCGTCTCGGCCCCGCCGCCGGTCGAGGTGGGCGTGATGACGGTGACCCCGGGCCCGGTCGGCCTGTTCACCGAGCTGCCTGGACGACTGGAAGCCTCCCGGGTGGCGGAAGTCCGCGCACGCGTTGCCGGCATCCTGGAGCAACGGTTGTTCGAGGAGGGCAGCACCGTAAAAGCCGGCCAGCCGCTGTTCCAGATCGCCGCCGCGCCCTATGAGGCAAGCGTCGCAAGCGCACGTGCCGCGCTCTCCCGTGCGCAGGCCAACGAAAGCCAGGCGTCCGTCCAGGTGAATCGCTACAAGCCCCTGCTCGATGCGAACGCCATCAGTCGCCAGGACTACGACAATGCAGTGGCTGCACAAAAGCTGGCGCAGGCTGACATTGCCGCGGCCAGTGCCGGATTGCAGACCGCAAGGATCAACCTGGGATATGCCTCGGTCATGTCCCCGATCGAGGGCCGGATAGGCCGCGCGTTGGTCACCGAGGGGGCCTTGGTAGGCCAGGGTGAAGTCACCAAGCTGGCC
>JBBRJB010000452.1:0-3259 GCA_038220085.1 Burkholderiales bacterium | reverse complement strand
GAGGACGCCCGGGACTTCGACGACGCGGTCTATTGCGAACCACTGGATCCCGCAAAGCCCTCCGCCGGCTGGCGACTGCTGGTGGCCATCGCCGATGTCAGTCACTACGTGCGTCCCGGCGAGCTGCTCGACCAGGAAGCGCAGGCGCGCTGCACCAGCGTCTATTTTCCGCGCCGTGTCATCCCGATGCTGCCAGAGAAGCTCTCCAACGGCTTGTGTTCGCTCAATCCAGGTGTGGACCGGCTGGTCCTGGTCGCCGACATGGTGGTCGATGCCAAGGGCGCACTCAAGGGCTACCAGTTCTATCCGGGAGTGATCCACTCCGCGGCCCGGCTCACCTATAACGAGGTCTGGGGCATCATCTCAGGCCGAGACCCGGTGGCAATCCAGAAGCGGGCACCTCTGGTCGGGCATCTCAACGACCTCCACGCCTTGTTCCGCATCCTGCTGAAAGCGCGCAATGCGCGCGGCGCGGTCGACTTCGACACGGTCGAGACCAAGATCATCTGCGATCCCGCCGGACGCATCCAGTCGATCGTCGCCCAGGAAAGAAACGACGCCCATCGGCTGATCGAGGAATGCATGCTGTCCGCCAACACATGCGCGGCGGATTTCCTGGTGCGACTGAAGCACCCGGGCCTCTACCGGGTCCACGAGGGCCCGACACCTGAGCGCCTGGCCAAGCTGCGCGAATTCCTGGCGGGACTGGGGCTGCAGGTGGGGCAGCCGAACATCGACCCGACGCCGCAGGACTACCAGGCGCTGTCCAAGGCGATTGCGGGCCGCCCCGACGGGACCCTGCTGCAGACGATGATGTTGCGCTCCATGCAGCAGGCCATCTACACACCCTTCAACAGCGGTCACTTCGGCCTTGCCTACGAGGCTTACGCGCACTATACGTCGCCCATACGGCGTTACCCGGACCTCCTCAACCACCGGGCGATCAAGGCGTTGCTGGCCGGTACGCGGTACCGGCCGCAACTGCTTGCGTTGACGAGCGATCCCGCTATCGCCGATGCCGCCGAGCTCGATGCCGGCGCGGCGGCGGATAGCGTCACCGTGGAGGGGGCCGGAGAGTGGCCGAGGACCGGCCGCAAGGCCGCTCGGGCCAGGCCGCAGGAGTCCGTTGCCAGCAAGGCCTCGAGCGGCGCCAGCGCCGATCTCGCCGGCTGGGAGACGCTCGGGATCATCTGTTCGGTCAACGAGCGGCGGGCCGACGACGCCACCCGCGATGTCGAGGCCTGGCTCAAGTGCCAGTACATGAAAGAGCGGGTCGGCGAGCAGTACCGCGGCCGTATCACCGGCGTGGCACCGTTCGGCATCTTCGTGACGCTGGAGTCGCTCTACGTCGAGGGCATGGTGCATGTCTCCGACCTTGGTTCGGAGTACCTGCAGTTCAACGAAGCCAGCCACGAGTTGCGTGGTGAGCGCACCGGCCAGCGCTACCGGTTGACCGACGAAATCGACGTCCAGGTCTCCCGGGTCAACCTGGAAGGGCGGCGCATCGACTTCCGGCTGGTCCAGGATGGCGGTTCCCGGCAACGCGCGGGCAGCGATGGCCCGACTGCAGGCCAGGAAGCCGGTGCCGCTGCCGGGGGCGGCCGCCGCGCCGACGCCCCCGTGGGCCGCAAGGCGGCTCGCGGCAAGACCCCGGAAGTACGGGAAGCCCAGGCCGCGCGCAAGGCGGCCGGGCGCGGCCACGGCGCAGGCCAGAGCCGTGGCTTCAGGAAGGCCGGTAGCGGCCAGCCCGCGCGCGAGCGCAAGAAGCGTTAGGTCGCACCGGTGCTCCTGTTCGGATTCCACTCGGTTGCCGCGCGACTCAAGCAGGCGCCGGAAAGCATCAAGACCCTGTACCTCGATCGTGACCGGGGGGACGCCCGGGCACGCGACCTCCACAAGCTGGCCGCGGCCCGGTCGGTGTCGGTCAACCTGGTGGAGACATCACGGCTCGATCGCCTCTGTGCCGGCAAGCGGCATCAGGGCGTGGTCGCCATCGTCGAGGCGGCGGTCCCGAATATCACCTTGCCGCAGTTGCTGGCGGATTTGACCCAGTCGGATGCGAGCCCGCTGCTGCTGCTGCTCGACGGCATTACCGATCCGCGCAATCTCGGCGCCTGCCTGCGGGTGGCCGACGGCGCCGGCGTGCGGGCGGTGATAGCGCCGAAGGACCATGCCTGCCAGTTGACCGACGTCGTCATCCACACGGCGAGCGGTGCGGCCGAGAGCGTTCCCTACATCATGGTGACCAATCTCGCCCGCACGATCGAGGAGATCCAGATCGCCGGCTTCCGGGTCTTCGGAACCACCGACGAAGCCGACGAGTCGGTCTATGACGCTGACCTGTCCGGTCCGATCGCCTGGGTGCTCGGCGCGGAGGACAAGGGCCTGCGCCGGCTGGTGCGCGAGCATTGCGACCATCTGGTTCGCATTCCGATGCTGGGCAGCGTCGAAAGTCTCAACGTTTCGGTGGCGACCGGCGTGGTGCTCTACGAAACCGTCCGGCAGAATCGACCCGCATCGGCAGGTGAGGTCATCGGCCGGCTTCCGGCCTGAGCGACTGCTGCCGTCGGCGAAACTCCCACGGCGGCTCCGGATCCGCCGCCCGCCACAGGCCGCTCGCTGCGGCTTTCGCGGACTGCTCGGCTTCTTCATATTGCCCGCGGGAGGCCGTCGGCAGGTCTCGCTGGTAGCGTCGATAGAACCAGGCCAGTCCGGCTTCGATCTGTGCGAGGCCGACGTCCACCCGCTTGCCGCCGGCGTCGTCTACCAGCACCAGTGCGACCGCGCGGCCGTACTGATCGACCTTGACCACCTGCAGTTCCAGGTTCCGGCCCTCGAGCAGGCGACGCAGGTTCTGTCGCGATCGATCGGCGTAAGGCTGGCTTCGTTCCGGTGCATCGATGCCGCTCAACCGGATCGTGCGGCGACCGCCGTCGTCGAGCTTCGCAATGAACGAATCGCCGTCCTGCACCTGGAAGATTCGGGCCTGCAGGACTGCCGCCGGTCGATTGGACGACTTGTTGCCGCGCTCCGGAAGCAACGGCGCGGCCCCAGGTTGCTCCGTCGGCTGGCAACCCGACAGGGTGCAGGCAAGCAGCGCCGGCAGGACGAATCGCGCTGCGGACAACAGCGACGGCAGGGGTGTGCGGCGCGCGAGCATGCGGCGCACGATATCATCAAAGCGCATCGCCTCCCGGCAACCTGGCCGACGTCGCAGGTGCGCATTTTCGAGGCCGGCAATCGATGTTCAATGGTGTCC
>JBBRJB010000451.1:0-3266 GCA_038220085.1 Burkholderiales bacterium | reverse complement strand
AACCAGGCCTGGGACCGATTCCAGGGGGTCCTCGCGGAACTGGTCCCGACGCTGGCGCGGCTTCGCAGCCCGCTGGGCGACGACGGTCGCCCGTGCCTGCCGGCTGATGCCGACGCAGTCCCCTGCGGCCCGATCGCCCTGCGGATGTTCGGTGCCTGCGGGCCCTTTGCGCGCGACGACGGCCTCTTCATCACGCCGATGGCAGCGGTGGCCGGCAGCGTCGCCGACGAGATCATCCTGCCGTTCCGGCGTCCGGGCATCCTGCGTGCGTACGTCAACAACGGCGGCGACATCGCCTTGCATCTGACCGGCGAACGGCACTTCGACGTCGGCCTGGTCACCAACCTCGTGCTGCCGGCAATCGATGGGCGCTTCAGCGTCGCGGCCTCGTCGACGGTGCGAGGTATCGCCACATCCGGCTGGCGCGGGCGCAGTTTCTCGCTCGGCATTGCCGATTCCGTCACGGTGCTGGCCGACAGCGCCGCGATGGCCGACGCGGCGGCAACCATCATCGCCAACCACGTCGATGTGCAGAGCCCCGCCGTGCAGCGCCGCCCTGCGGACGAATTGAAGGACGACACCGACCTCGGCAGCCGACTGGTCACGGTGGCAGTGGGCCGCCTGTCCGACGAGGAAGTGGCAGCGGCCCTGGACAGCGGCGCCGCCTTCGCGGAAAAGATCAGGCAACGCAGCCTGATCCGGGCCGCGGCCATTTCGCTGGGCGGTCAGGCCCGGGTGGTACGCAGCCGCTGAACAGTGGCGTCGATCAGCGCCCGGGAAATGCTGACCCTGGGCGCGGGGATATCCGGCAGCGAGTCGATGTCGAACCATCGGGCATCGGCGATCTCCGCGGGGTCCGCAGCGATGTCGCCCGATCGCCACTTCGCGGTGAACGCGATCATCAGCGAATTGGGGAAGGGCCAGCTCTGGCTGGCGAAATAGGCGAGTTCGTCGACCTCGACCCCCACCTCCTCCCGGACTTCGCGATGAATGGCGTCCTCGATCGATTCTCCTGCTTCCAGGAACCCTGCGAGCGCGCTGTATCGCCCTGGCGGGAAGCTCACGCCGCGGGCCAGCAGAATTTCTCGGCCGCGAGTGATCAGCACCATCATCGCCGGGCAGATCCGCGGATAGACCGACAGGCCACAGGCGGCGCAGCGATAAGCCCGCTCCGCGGCAACGCGTTCGGTGGCCGTGCCGCAGGCGCCGCAGAATCGATGGGTACGCTCCCATTCGAGCAACTGCACGCCCCGCATCGCGATCGCCAGTTGCGTGTCAGGCAGCACGCCGAACCAGCTCCGGATCCCGCCGGCCCGCCAGCCGGTCGGCAGGGGAGGCGGCGCAGGGGTCTCGACAAGCGCCACCGCCAGGTGCGTGACGCCCTGGTGCCGACCGATCACATGGCGGCGCGCCGCCACCAGGCCGAGTTCCCGGTAGGTGTCCCATGGCAGCAGCGCAGGGGCGTCCGCGGGCTGGACCAGTTGGTCGCGGATGAAGACATGGGCAATCACGGCGTCGTCGGCGCTGGCGCTGTGATCCGGCAGGAAGCCATCGGGTGTCAGTATCATCGCCGGATTCTAGCAAGCAGCGCGAGGTCGCCGGCGTTCACTACATCCGCGTGAGCGTCGCCCACAGGCTCCTAGCGCGGCGCCGCGACATCGGCTCCCTGATTGAACCAGCGGCCGATCAGCATCCGTTCGGCCTCCGTCATCTGGGTTGCATTGCCCAGCGGCATGAGCTTCATCAGCACGACCTGCTGGTAGATCGCCTGGGCCTGCCGCGCAACCGCCTGCGCGCTATCGAGCCGGACGCTTTTCTGGGCCACCGCTTCGCCGTGACAGAGCACGCAGCGCTGCTCGAGCACGGCCAGCACCTGAGCGAACGGCACCACACCTGCCGTCGTTGAAGACTTCGATGCCTGCGGCGCCGGGTCCGGGGCGAGCCAGGCGATGACGCCTGCAATCACGACGATGCCGCCGGCCCACCATCCCCAGTTGATCACGCCTCGATGGCGCAGCAGGAAGAACTGCCGGATCAGCACGCCGGCCAGCATCAGCAGCACCAGGACCAGCCAGTTGTGCCTGCCCTGGTAAAGCATGCCGTAGTGATTCGAAAGCATCGCGATCAGCACCGGCAAAGTCAGATAGGTGTTGTGCACGCTGCGCTGTTTTGCGCGCTGACCGTGGATCGGGTCGACCGGCTGGCCTGCCTTCATCCGGGCCATGACCTTGCGCTGGCCGGGAATGATCACCATCAGGACGTTGGCACTCATGATGGTGGCGAGCATCGCGCCCGTCAGGACGAAGGCCGCGCGGCCGGCGAACAACTGGCAGGCGACCCAGGTGGCCGCCACGACGTAGACCGCGACCAGGGCGCCCACGATGCGATCGCCATTGCGGCGGGTGCCAAAGCCGCGGCAGATGAGGTCATAGAAGATCCAGCCCGCCACCAGGTAGACAAGGGATCCGGCAATCGCGGCCGACGGGGACCAGTCGAGCACGGCCTTGTCGATCAGGAAGGCGGTGGCATTGAAGAGGTAGATGACCGTGAGCAGGGCGAAGCCGGACAACCAGGTGGAGTAGCTCTCCCAGTAGAACCAGTGCAGCGTCTGCGGCATGGTCTTCGGCGCGACCAGGTATTTCTGGGGGTTGTAGAAGCCCCCGCCGTGAACTGCCCACAATTCGCCGTCGACCCCGCGGGCGCGGGCATCGGCGGAGCGTGGCTCCTCCAGGCTGTTGTCGAGCCATACGAAATAGAAGGAGGCACCGATCCAGGCGATTGCAGTGATCACGTGCAGCCAGCGCAGCAGCAGGTAGGCCCAATCGATCAGGTAGGTGTCCATGGCAGTTTCAGGATGTTCGATCGACTCCGACAGGGTTCTCAGGAGCCGCGATAGGTGGAATAGCTCCAGGGACTGACGAGCAGCGGCACGTGGTAATGGCCGCCGGCGTCGGCGATGCCGAAGTCCAGGCTGATCACGTCGAGGAACGGCGGGTCCGGCAGAGCAATGCCTGCCGCGCGGAAGAAGTCGCCGACCTCGAATAGCAGCCGGAATCGGCCGGTGGGGATGGTGTCGCCCGACAGCAATGGCGCGTCCGTGCGGCCGTCGCGATTGGTCACGTGGTGGCTGACGAGCGAGGCATTGCCGTTCTCGTCCAGGCTCAGGAGCGACAATTGCAGCGCCGCCGCCGGCCGTCCCGAGGCGGTGTCGAGTACGTGAGTGGAAAGTCTGGCCATGGCAGCGGGTTCGAAGTCTCGCCGGATTG
>JBBRJB010000450.1:0-3274 GCA_038220085.1 Burkholderiales bacterium | reverse complement strand
CCGCGCATGCTCGATGGTGGCGGCGACGTCCTTCATCGTGGCGGGCCACTCCAGCTTGCCGATCACCGCGCGGCCGGCGGCGATGTCGTCTGCTTCGTAGCCGGTTTCGTAGTCGCGCTCCGCCCGATCGAACAGGGCCGGCGCAATCGCGACATAGCCGTCGGCGGCGTACCCGTCGGCCACCGCGCGGATATGACTGTTGACGCCGAAAATCTCGGGCGCGACGATGACAGTCCCCTTGGGTTTGCCATCGGGCGCTGCCTTGTAGGCTTTGAAGCGGTGTCCGTCCTGGGCGACCAGGTCGATTGTCGTGGCGGCCATTGCTGAGCTCCTCGTGAATGTGCCAGGGGTCGGCAGCCATTCTAATGTGAAGTCAGATCGCCGCCTCGATCAGGAACGGCCCGGGCCTGTCCACGGCCGCCCGCAGCAGATCGTTGAACTGCGCGGCATCGCCGGCCCTGGCGGCCTCGACCCCCAGGCCCTTGGCCAGTTGAACCCAGTCGAGCGCCGGGTCCACCAGGTCCAGCATCCGGCGGGCGTTGTGGCCAGGCTCGCCGGCACCGACCATCTTGAGTTCATGATGCAGGATGTTGTAGCGGCGGTTGGCGAAGATGATCGTGACCACGTCCAGCTTCTCGCGAGCCTGCGTCCACAGTGCCTGGACCGTATACATGGCGCTGCCGTCCGCTTGCATGGCGATGACCTTGCGGTCGGGGCATGCGATCGAGGCGCCGGTGGCGAGCGGCAGGCCGAGCCCGATGGCGCCGCCGGTCAGTTGCAGGAAGTCGTGCGGCGCGGCACCGTAGGTGGCCGGAAAGAACTCGCGGCCTGAGCTGACGGATTCATCGCAAAGGATGGCGCCTTCCGGACTGAGCACCGCCAGCGCCTGTGCGATCGCGGCGGTCGTCAAAGAACCCTCGGGCAGATCCGGCGCGCAGCGTCGGCCCAGCACTGCAGTCACGTCCTTGCCGATACCGAGCCGATGTGCGAGTCCGTCCAGCGCGCCGCCGAGGTCGTCGCCGGGGCGGGCCATTTCCAGGACGGTGCACTGCTCGGGCAGCATGCTGGATGGTTTGCCGGGATAGGCGAAGAACGCAACCGGCGCCTTGGCTCCCACCAGGATCACCCGCGCGGTGCCGGCAAAACAGGCGAGCGCGCGATCCACCACGTAAGGGACGCGATCGATCACGACCCGGCCCGCGCCGCGCTCGACCCGCGCGTTGGATTGCTGGGCCATGATCCGTGCGCCGGTGACCTGCGCGATCCTGCCCGCGGTCGCCAGGGCCTCGCCGCGCAAGGCGGTGCCGCTGAGCAGGATGACGGTTTCGCTGCCGTCCTGCATGCCGCGCCTGACGGCGGCGGCAGCGGCATCGAGCGCCGCCTCGCCCGGGCGCCAGGCCGGCACCTGCTCGGCGCGGGCGATGCTGGTGGTCGCGTCGCTCCAGGCGGCATCGGCGGGAAGGATCAGCGTCGCGATCTGGCCTGGCGGAGTCATGGCCACCGATACGGCCTCGGCGGCGGCGCGCGACACATCCGCCGCGCTGGCGATGCGCCGGACCCAATGGGACATCGGCCGGGCAAGGGTTTCGATGTCGGTGGTCAGCGGCGCATCGTGTTCAAGATGGTAGGTGGCGTGATCGCCCACGACATTGACCATCGGGGTGTTGGCGCGCCGGGCGTTGTGAATGTTCGACAGGCCATTGGCCAGGCCGGGGCCGAGATGCAGCAGGGTCGCCGCAGGCTTGCCGGCCATGCGCGCATAGCCATCGGCAGCGCCGGTAACGACGCTTTCGGACAGTCCCAGGACGCAGCGCATCTCCGGCTTGCGGTCCAGCGCTGCGACGAAGTGCATCTCCGAGGTCCCGGGATTGGCGAAGCAGGTGTCCACGCCGTTGGCGAGGAGGGTATCGCAGAGGATGTCAGCGCCGTTCAATAGATGTCTCCCAGGGAGCCTTCGAGGGGTTGTGCCGACCCGTTCGTCGAGCGCGCGACGCAGGCTGTCGGAGCGAACATTCTAACGGCGGCCCGCTGCTACACTGCGCGCGATGGTCAATGCAAAGACGGCGGGCACCGCGAGCCCTTGGCAGACCTATGGTCAGGTCTTCGCCTCGCGCCAGGTTGCGGCGATGCTGCTGTTGGGCTTTTCCAGTGGCCTGCCGCTGGCATTGACTGCCGGGGCGCTGCAGGCATGGTTGACGGTGCAGGGCATCAGCATCAAGACCATCGGCTACTTCGCCCTGGTGGGGCTGCCCTACACCTTCAAGTTCGTGTGGGCGCCGCTGCTCGATCGGTTCGAGCCGCCCTGGCTTGGCCGCCGACGGGCCTGGATCTTCACCTTTCAGGTGCTGCTGGCGATTGCCTGCTTCCTGATGGCACGCTTCGATCCGGTGACCTCGATCAACGCGATCGCCGCCACTGCAGTGGGGATCGCATTCCTGTCGGCGTCGCAGGACATCGTGTTCGACGCTTATCGGGCCGACCTGCTGAGCGCCGAGGAACGCGGCGCGGGGGCGGCGGTCTCGGTGCTGGGTTATCGCCTGGCGATGCTGGTCTCGGGCGGCGCGGCCCTGATCATTGCCGACCAGTGGCTGGGGTGGCCGAACACCTATCGGCTCATGGGCGGCCTGCTGCTGCTGCTGGCAGCGATCACGCTGGTGTGCCCGCGGGTGCCCGCTGCCGTGCGCCTGCTCAGTTCCGCCCGCGCCGAATGGCTGGGATTCCTCGCGATGGTGGCCGTGGGTGGCGCGGTCTGGCTGGGCCTGTCGCAATTGATTTCCCTGGCCTTGCCCGAGGCCGGCGGATCGCGGTTCACGGCGCTCGGGCTGGAGACGCTGGCGATGGTGCTCACCGGCCTCGCGGCGATCGTGGCAGCGCGCAAGGTGGGCTTCCCGTCCTTCCTGGCGCCATGGGACGCCTTCTTTTCCCGGGAACGCGCCGTCTGGCTGCTGAGTCTTATCGTCCTGTACAAACTCGGCGATGCTTTCGCGGGCAGCCTGACCACCTCCTTTCTGTTGCGGGGCGTCGGCTTCACGCAGACCGAAGTGGGCGCAATCAACAAGGGCCTCGGCCTGGTAGCCACCATCGTCGGGGCGCTGGCAGGTGGCGCCTGGTTGTCCAACAGGCCTTTGTACAGCGCGCTGATGCTGTTCGGCATCCTGCAGGCGGTGTCCAACTTCGGCTACTGGATGCTCGCGGTGCTGCCCAAGAGCTACGGCCTGATGGCCGCGGCAATCGGTTTCGAGAACTTGTGCGGGGGCCTGGGTACCGCCGCCTT
>JBBRJB010000449.1:0-3284 GCA_038220085.1 Burkholderiales bacterium | reverse complement strand
GAGGAGTAAGTTAAGCAAGTTGCGCGCCTGAATCTAGCTTAAGGGGCGACGGAACACGCGCCTTGCCTCGCGGCTTTCTGGGGCGAACGCGACCCCTTCCCACACTCCGACAGGCTCATGAGGCGAGGGCGTTCCGCGCGGACGGACGAGCGTAGCCCCGAGGCCGGGAGCATGTTTTGCTGCAAGAATTGCCGTAGCGAGCCTGTCGGGGCGCTCACGGAGTCGACCTTGGCACATGAATTGCCTGCGGTTGAGTCCCCTGCACTCATAGTCGGCTGAAAATAATGATGGAAGTTCAGTGAATTCGGAGACTGATCCAGGAGCTCGTCAGCCAGGAGCACATTTGGCGAATCCGGCAGCCCGGGAGGATGTCTGCAAGGACGCCGGCGGCGGCGAGACCGGCGACGCAGTGGCGGAGACGGCCGTCTTGCTCGACTCGGCTATCCACGATCTCAGAACGCCCTTGAGCGCCATGTCGGGCTGGCTCGAGGTTCTGGAAACCCACTTCGGAGAAGCCGACGGGATTGTCGGCAGGGCCCTGTTGGGACTTCGGCGCGGAGTGGACAGTCAGACCGCCAGTCTGTCCGGATTGTCGGATGTGCTGATGCGGTTGCGGATCAGCGTCCCGGACGACGTCCAGTGCCTGCTGCTGGCCAGGCTCCAGCTGGCGCTCAAGCATTTGGCCGATATCGCTGATTCACCCCTGAACGCTGCCGAGAAGTCTCGCCTGGAGCCCTTGCGCCAAATCGATCCCTCAGGATCCGTGCTGTGCAGGGACGGGGGTGCGTCGCTCGGCGACGCGTGCGTCACACTTCTTCACGCGTTGGCCGTCTCCCAGTCTCCCGAGGATCCTCCGATGAGGATCGCGGCTCACACCGATGAACTGATAGTGACAGTCCCCGGCGCCACCGGCGATCGGACGCCGCTGATCAGTTTGTGCCAGGGACTGGAGGGGTACGCCACCCGGCGCCCGGAGGTCCGGGCCCAGGCTCTATGGTTCGCCCGAACGGTGATGCAGCGCTGCGGGCTTGCGCTGGAGATGCGCGCTGCCGGCGCCGACGGCTTCGACTTGCTCCTGCGCCGTCGTCTGGCGGCTTGACCCCCTTCACGGGCGGCCATTTCGCGCCTTTGGCCCGAGGCGTCATAATCCTTTCCTGATCAACCGTCCGGTGGCTTGGCGTTCCGGTAGCCTTCATCTTTTCGGTTCATTGATGCGAAGCAAGAGTGTCCTCATCGTCGAGGACGACGACAACTCGGCAGATCTGCTCTCCACCTTTGCCCGGTCGGAAGGCTTTGTCGCGAGCATCGCCAGCAGTCTGGCGGAGGCGCGGCAGCAACTCATCGTTCACAAGCCCGGGATCGTCTTGCTTGACCTCGGGCTGCCGGACGGCTCCGGCATGGATCTCTTCGCTGACGAGAACCTCCGCGGTGACGCGGAGATAGTCCTGATCACCGGCAACGCGAGTGTCGACACGTCGGTACAGGCGCTGCGGTTGGGCGCGGCGGACTACCTCATCAAGCCGGTGTCGCTGAAACTGCTCAAGACGGTCCTGAACCGCCTGGCCGAGGCGGGACCGCGTGGCACCGAGCCTGATGTCGCCGGCGAAAGGCCAGCCGACGAATCGCAACGGCCCAAGGCCGGAGAGATCAGCAGGGCGACGAGTGAGCCGCCGGCCAAAGGGGGGGACAATTTCGGCGGGATGTGGGGCATATCGCAGGCAATGCGGGACGTCTTCACACAAATCGAGCGGGTCGCCCGGACTTCGGTGAGTGTCTTCATCGTCGGTGAGAGCGGCACCGGCAAGGAACTGGTGGCGGAGTCCATCCACCGGTTCAGTCATCGCAAGAACGGTGCCTTCGAGGCGGTCAATTGCGGCGCCATCTCGGCCCAATTGATTGAAAGCGAACTCTTCGGCCACGAGAAGGGCAGTTTTACCGGCGCGATCAAGCAGCACAAGGGCTTTTTCGAGCGGGCGAGCGGCGGCACGCTCTTCCTGGACGAGATCACCGAGATGTCGCTCGACTTGCAGGTCAAGTTGCTGCGGGTCCTGGAGACCGGGACCTTCAGCCGGGTGGGCTCCGATTCGCCCCTGCGCAGCGATGTGCGGGTGGTTGCGGCTACCAATCGCCAGCCCCTTACTGCGGTTCGGGAGGGCAAGCTGCGCGAAGATCTGTACTATCGGCTGAACGTCTTCCAGATCGGTCTGCCGCCGTTGCGCGACCGCCCGGAGGACCTGCCCTTGATCGCCCGGCATTTCCTGGCCTCCTACGCCAAGCGGGAGGGACGGAAACTGTCGATCACCCAGGCCGCCCTGACTGTGCTGGAGTCCTATCACTGGCCAGGCAACGTCCGGGAACTGCGCAACTACATCCACCGAACCGCCATCATGGTCGATGACCGGGCAATCGACGTGGATTGCCTGCCGCCTTTCGATGCCCAGACTGCGGTGGGTACCAGCACGATGGCGGAGCGTTATCCTGCGCCCGCGCCCGCCGGAGATGGCGGGGCTCCGTCCCCATCGATGCCCACACCTGCGAACCGACCTTCCCCCCTTCCGGTCGATGCGGAGGCACCGGCCGGCGCGAGCGCCGGCGACGATGAGATGCCGCTGGTGGCAGTGCGGGTGGGCTCGACGATCGCCGACGCGGAGCGCGACCTGATCATCGCCACTCTGGCCTATTGCGACGGCGCCAAGGAACGGACCGCCGATATGCTGGGCATCAGCCTCAAGACGCTCTACAACCGGCTGCGGGCGTACGGCTCCGAGTAGACGTAGACGACTCTTTCCCTGCGCGAGCGCGATCAACGGCCCCCTTGCGGCGCCTCCTAGGCACAAGGATTGCGTTGGCCCGGGATGATGACGGAAACGGCGCCACAAGGGGCCTTGCAGGGAATGCGGATTCTGGCGGTAGAGGACCAGCCGGATCTTCGCGACATGCTCCAGACGCTGCTGGAGCAGCAGGGCGCCAAGGTGACCGGATGCGAGTCGGCTTTCCAGGCCTTTTCGGTGCTGGTGAGCGGGGAGCCCTTCGATGTCGCGGTGTTTGACATCTCCATGCCGGGTGAGGACGGATTGGCCTTGGTGGCCCGCCTCCGGCAGTGGGAGTCCCGGAAGGCGCCGGACCATCTTCCCGTAATCGCACTCACTGCGCATGTTTCGCAGGATATGCGGCGGCGGTGCGAGGCAGCCGGGTTTGATCATTTCCTGCCCAAGCCGATCGTGCCCGGCACCCTGTCCCGGACGATACGCAAACTAATAACCCGCGACGCATGAGCCGGGTTG
>JBBRJB010000448.1:0-3286 GCA_038220085.1 Burkholderiales bacterium | reverse complement strand
GCAGACTTAGCGTTTCCCGCACGAGAGCGGGAGCCCTCGGATCTGCTGCGGCGGGCTTCTCGAGGCACTGCTCAACTGGATTCTGGGAGGAGCCGGACATCGCTCGTGGTTCCTTCGTTCAATCCCGGATTCTAACGTAGGGCCTTGGCGACCCCTTCTGGAGTCCCATTGCCCGAGACTAGCCCAGCGACGTATCGAGCAGCATCATCAGCACGAACCCCACCATGAGCCCGCCGGTGGCGAAGCGCTCATGACCTTTCCGATGGGACTCGGGGATGATCTCGTGGCTGACGACGAACAGCATGGCGCCGGCCGCAAAGGCCAATCCCCAGGGCAGCAGCGCGCCCGATACTGTGACCACCGATGCGCCGAGCACCGCGCCGACCGGCTCGATCATGCCGGATGCGATCCCGAGCCCGACGGCAAGCATGCGGCTGTAGCCGACGCTGCGCAGTGCAAGCGCCACCACCAGTCCCTCCGGAACATCCTGGATCGCAATGCCGGTCGCCAGCGCGCTCGCGCGGGCCGCATCGGTTCCGCCGAAGGCCACCCCGATCGCAAGTCCTTCGGGAAGGTTGTGCAGGCAGATGGCGAAGACGAACAGCCAGGCGCGCTTGAGGGCCTTGGCGTTGACGCCTTCGACCCCTTTGATGAAGTGCTCGTGGGGCAGCGCATAGTCGAGCACCAGCAGCAGCGCCGCGCCGAGCAGGATGCCGGTGCCGACAATGCCGCCGGCTACCCAGGGTCCCGCGCCCTGCTGCGACGCTGCCGCCAGGCCAGGAATGATCAGGGAGAAGGCGGAGGCCGCGAGCATCACCCCGGCGCCGAAACCGAGCAGGGTGTCCTGGACCCGGTCCGACAAGGGGCGCGACACCAGCATCGGCATCGTGCCGAGCGCAGTGGCGCCGGCGGCCATCAGTCCACCGAGCAAGGCCTGCGTGACCCGGGGATCGTGGAAGATCGCCGCCTGCCACGCGTCGCGCGTCAGTACCACGAGCCCCCCCAGGGCGATGAACAGCCCGAACAGGCGCCGGGGCGGCAGGGCGGTGCCGACGCTGCGCCAGTTCATCGGCGCCCGCCCGTCTCGCCCCGTAAGAGCGGGGGAACGGGTGCTGGACGGCAGCAAGGGCGGTCGTAAACTGGCATCGGGGCGAACGGCGCAAAGCGGAGGGGATGGAATCAGAAGCACAAGGCGCGCCCGCGGTAGGTTGCCGCCCGGCGTTCTCTTCACGTGCCTTCACAATGTAGCCCGGGCCGGGAGGTCGGGATCCGCGCAGGGGTTATTCTTAGGCCTGACAACTGTTCATATATCCACCACGCAATGCGTTTCCTCCACACCGCGGATTGGCAGATCGGCCGCAGCTACCCGCGCTTTCCGCCCGATGATGCCGCGCTGCTGGCGGAGGCGAGGATTGCTGCCGTCGAGCGGATCGCCGGCCTGGCGTGCGAGCGCCGGGTGGATGCGGTGCTGGTCGCGGGGGACGTCTTCGATGCACAGACGGTGCCCGACCGGACGCTGCGTCGCCTCTTCAACGCGCTGGCCGGATTCTCGGGGCCATGGCTGATGATTCCGGGCAATCACGACGCCGCACTCGCGGCCAGCGTCTGGACCCGGGCGCGTCGCCTTGATTGCGTCCCGCGGAACGTCCATTCGCTGGAGCAGCCAGGCCTGGTGCCGTTCGAGGATCTCGGCTGCGTGGTGCTGGCGGCGCCCCTGACTCAGCGCCAGACGCACTCGGACCTGACTACCTGGTTCGACGACGAACCCTCCCTGGCGGGGCTGGTGCGGATCGGGCTTGCCCATGGTTGCGTCGCAGGCATTCTCCCCGACACGGTGGATTCCGCCAACCCGATCGCCGCCGATCGTGCCACCACCGCCCGGCTCGACTATCTGGCACTGGGCGATTGGCATGGCACCCGTCGCATCGACGCCAGGACCTGGTACAGCGGCACACCCGAGCAGGACCGCTTCAAGGGCAACGATCCCGGCAACGTACTGCTGGTGGACATCGCCCGCGACGGCGCGGAACCGGTCGTGGAGGTTCTGCCGGTCGGTCGTTACCGCTGGCGCGACTGGGCTCACCAGTGCGAGGTCCCCTCCGACGTCGACGAACTCGAGCGGCGCCTCGCGCCGCTGGCGGCCGGCGACGTGGTGGCGTTGCGCCTGTCCGGACAGGCGAGCCTGGAAGACCAGGCGCGAATCCGGCGAATCCTCGAGGTCGCCCGGGGCAGAGTCCGCCTGCTGGAGGCTGACCTGGGCGACTTGCGCCTTCATCCCACCGACGCGGATCTTGCCGCGCTGGCAGCCGACGGCTATGTCGGTGAGGTCCTGGCAGCGCTTCGGAACGCCTGCCAGGGCAAGTCAGACGAGGGACCGGACAGTACGGTCGCGGCAGAGGCGTTGAGCCTGCTTGCCGGGATCCTGATCGAGCAGCGGGCATGAAGCTCACCCGGATCCGCGTCGAGGCGTTGCGGCAGTTTCGCGCCGCCATCGAGATCGGCGGGCTGACTGAAGGGTTGAATCTGTTCGTCGGGCCCAACGGCGCCGGCAAGAGCACCATCGTCAGGGCGATCCGGGCGGCCTTCTTCGAGCGCTACAAGTCGGGCAGCGTCACCGACCTGCTCCCGTGGGGGGATCCGGCGGCAGGGCCGACGGTGGAAATCGACTTCACTGCCGGTGCGGTTCCCTACCGCCTGCGCAAGCGCTTCCTGGCCAGAAGCCGGTGCAGCCTGACGGTGGGCTCGGCGACGCTCGACAATGCGCAGGCTGAAGAGCGATTGTCGGAACTGCTGGGCTTTCAGTACGCCGGTAAAGGAGCCAGCCAGGCGAAACACTGGGGCGTGCCGGGCCTGCTCTGGATAGAGCAGGGTAACGCCGGCCAGGAGCTTCACGAAGCCGTGGGGCATGCAACCGACCACCTGCGCCGGGCCCTTGACGAATCGCTCGGCGAGGTCGCAGCCACCGGCGGCGACCTCGTATTCGAGCGCATCAAGGCCGACCGCGACAAGCTCCTCACCAGCCGGACGGGCCAGCCGACCGGCGAGCTCAAGGATGCCGCGCAAGCGCTCGAGGCGGCGGGCAGCAGGGTCGCCGAACTGCAGGCGCGGCTGGACGGCTACCGTGCACAGGTGGATCGTTTTGCATTCCTGACCGCGCAGATCCAGGCCGGCAACCGGGACCAGTCCTGGCGGCGCTTTGCCGCTGAGGCCCAGGCGCTGCAGGCGCACCTGGATCAGATCGGCAAGTTGATTGATACGCTGGCGGCGGATCGGCAGTTGTTCGCCC
>JBBRJB010000447.1:0-3293 GCA_038220085.1 Burkholderiales bacterium | reverse complement strand
CCGAACGGCTCGCGGCGCTCTACGGACTGCTGAGTGGCCGGCATGATGTCCTGATGGTTGCGGCGAGTACGGCGGCTCATCGCTTCACGCCGCCGTCGTTCCTGGCCGCGCGTACCTTCGATTTCCGCAAGGGTCAATCCCAGGACGAAGCGGGACTGCGTTCGCAGTTGACCCTGGCAGGCTACGAGCATGTGTCGCAGGTCATCCGCCCTGGCGAATACAGCGTGCGCGGTGGTCTCATCGACCTGTTTCCGATGGGCTCGGAACTGCCCTACCGCATCGATCTGTTCGGCGAGCAGATCGATACGCTGCGCACCTTCGATCCGGATACGCAGCGAAGCCTCTATCCGGTCGACTCGGTACGCTTGCTCCCTGGCCGGGAGTTTCCCTTGGATGAAGAGTCACGCACCGCTTTTCGCGGGCGCTGGCGCGAGTGCTTCGACGGCGATCCGTCCCGGGCGACTGTCTATCGGGATATCGGCAACGGCATCGCAAGCAACGGCATCGAGTTCTACCTGCCGCTCTTCTTCGATCAGATGGCCAGCTTGTTCGACTATCTGCCTGAACAATCGGCCATCGTCCTGCACGGTGACGTCCAGCAGGCCCTGGTCGCGTTTCACGACGATGCCGGGCAGCGCTTCCGGTTCATCGGCAAGGACCCGGAGCGTCCGGCGCTGGAGCCCGCCGAGATCTTCGTCGGTGCGGAGGAGTTCTTCGTTCGCGCCCAGGCTTTCTCGCGCGTGGCAATGCCACAGCCGCGGCCGACCGGCCCTTTGCCGCCAGACAGCGGCGTATCCGGGGCGGCCTCCGACGACCCGGCCGGAAGCAGCGGCGCTCGGACCGGCGAGACCCTGGCACTGCCTGACGTTGCCGTCAACCGGCGCCTCACTGATCCTCTGGCGCTGCTCAAGGGCGTGCTTGAATCGCCCGCTCCGGTTCCCGGCACGAAGGAGCGCAGGGTGATCCTCGCAGAGTCTCCCGGGCGCCGTGAGACCTTGCTGGAACTGCTTGCCGAAGGCGGACTGCACCCGCCGGTTTTCGAATCGTGGGCTGATTTTCTCGCGAGCGCAGATCCGGTGATGCTGGGCACGGCACCGATCCACCGCGGATTCCGGCTCGCAGGCGGCGACCTGTTGCTGATCACCGAAAGCGAGCTGTTCCCCGGATTCGTCCGACAGACTGCACGAGGCCGAAGTGGCCAGGCGACCCAGGTCGACACCCTGATCCGGGACCTCTCGGAACTGAAGATCGGCGATCCGGTGGTCCATGCACAGCATGGCATCGGCCGCTATCAGGGGCTGGTCAACCTCGACCTGGGCGAAGGCATGACCGAGTTTCTTCATCTCGTCTATGCCGGCGATGCGACCCTCTACGTGCCGGTTTCACAGCTGCACCAGATCGGCCGCTACTCGGGCGCGGCGCCGGACAGCGCGCCGCTTCACTCCCTCGGCTCGGGCCAGTGGGAGAAGGCGCGGCGCAAGGCCGCGGAGAAGGCACGTGACACCGCCGCGGAACTGCTGGATCTCTATGCCCGGCGCGCTGCGCGGGAAGGACATTCGTTCCGGTTCAACGCATCGGACTACGAGGGCTTCGTGGAAGGCTTCGGCTTCGAGGAGACGCCCGATCAGATCGCCGCCATCCATGCCGTCGTGCAGGACCTTGTCTCTGCGAAGCCGATGGATCGGCTGGTATGCGGCGACGTCGGCTTCGGCAAGACCGAGGTGGCGCTGCGGGCGGCATTCATCGCGGCGGCAGGAGGCCGCCAGGTCGCTGTGCTCACACCGACGACGCTGCTGGCGGAACAGCATTACCAGACCTTCAGCGATCGCTTCGCAAACTGGCCGATCAAGCTGGCGGAACTCTCGCGCTTCAACAGCGCCAAGGAGTCGAAGGCCGCCATCGAAGGCATCAGGGCGGGAACCATCGATGTCGTGATCGGCACCCACAAGCTACTGTCGGCGGACGTGAAGTTCAAGAACCTGGGGCTGGTGATCATCGACGAGGAGCACCGTTTCGGCGTACGCCAGAAAGAACGGCTCAAGGCCCTGCGCGCCGAGATCGACGTGCTGACCCTGACCGCCACGCCGATTCCAAGAACCCTGGCAATGAGCCTGGAGGGAATCCGCGATTTCTCGGTGATCGCGACCGCGCCGCAAAAGCGCTTGGCGATCAAGACCTTCGTGCGCAAGGAAATGAGCGGAATCATCCGCGAGGCCCTGCTGAGGGAACTGAAGCGCGGTGGTCAGGTGTACTTCCTGCACAATGAAGTCAGCACCATCGAGAACCGCAGGCGTCAGCTCGCGGAACTGGTGCCGGAAGCGCAGATCCGGATCGCGCACGGTCAGATGCCCGAACGCGAGCTTGAACATGTCATGCGGGACTTTCACCAGCAGCGGTTCAACATCCTGCTGTGTACAACCATCATCGAGACCGGCATCGACGTGCCGACCGCCAACACCATCGTCATCCACAGGGCGGACCGCTTCGGGCTTGCGCAACTGCATCAGTTGCGCGGACGCGTCGGTCGATCGCATCACCAGGCCTACGCATACCTGCTGATACCCGACGAGGAAGCCATCACGCGTGACGCGACCAAGCGTCTCGACGCCATACAGCTGATGGAAGAGCTCGGATCGGGTTTCTTCCTGTCGATGCATGACCTCGAAATCCGCGGCGCCGGCGAGGTGCTCGGGGACTCGCAGTCCGGCGAAATGCAGGAAGTCGGGTTCGCGCTGTATACGGAAATGCTGCAGCTCGCGGTCAAGGCGCTCAAGGCCGGCAAAGAGCCGGATCTTGCCGCGACGATGGCGCGCATCCCTGAAATCAACCTGCATGCGCCGGCGCTGTTGCCGGCAACCTACTGCGAGGACGTCCACGAGCGGCTGATGCTC
Organism: Burkholderiales bacterium; assembly: GCA_038220085.1. GTDB lineage: Bacteria > Pseudomonadota > Gammaproteobacteria > Burkholderiales > Burkholderiaceae_E > Lautropia. The sequence continues at coordinate 402 of JBBRJB010000447.1, read as the reverse complement.
TACAAGCGCCTGGCGAACTGCACCGAGGGCGACGATGTCAGCCGCCTGCGGGAGGAACTGGTCGATCGTTTCGGCAAGCTCCCGGAGGCCGCGATCACGCTGATCGAGGTTCATCGCTTGCGCCTGATGGCCCAGTCGATCGGGCTGGCAAAGGTCGATGCGACCCCGGAGTCGATCACCCTGCACTTCGATGCCCAGCCGATAACCTCGCCTGCCGTCATCCTGAAGTTCGCACAGTCGCGGCGCGATACCTCCTTTGCCGGGCAGGATCGCCTGCGGATCAGGACGGTTACCGCCGACGTGGTGTCGCGGGCGAGGACGGTGCGCGAGATTCTCATGTCGCTGCAACCCGCGGTCGGCCAGTTGTCCGACCGCCTGGTCCCCGAGCATGGCTGAAGTCGT
>JBBRJB010000446.1:0-3333 GCA_038220085.1 Burkholderiales bacterium | reverse complement strand
CCGCCTATACGTGGCAGCACGAGCCGGCGCCCGACTCACGGCCGAAGCGCCTGACCTGGGCCGCGCTGAAGGCGGTGGCACATCGCCCGAGACGATTGCGCGCTAGCGGAGCGACCCGTCAGCAGCCGGTGGCGGACGACTGCTGATGGCCGATTGCCGTCGTTCGGCATCTGCCAACGCCGATTAGTAGCTCACCTTGAACGTCGGCGAATCCTCTGGCTTCATCTTCCGCCGGTCGCGCCGATGGCTTTGCGCGCGATGTTCCCGTATTCAGCAGCCCCTTAGGCAGCCATCGCCCGTGACTACTGCGTCGCCTCCTCGAGTGGTTCCTCAGCGTCCCATTCTTCGGGCCCCTCGTCATAGGACTCGACCACGACCCCGGCCCGGAACATCTCCGGCTCGCGGGTAATCGTCTTACCGGTTACAGACTCGATGCGTTGGAGCAGCGCATCAGCGCATGCGGCATAGAACTCCCAGAAACGATCGGCCCGCAGATCCGCCGGCGCGATGCAGTGCGAGTGCAGGATCATATCCATACGCTTCGCGTCGATGCTGGCTTTCCCTTCAACCGCTGGCAGGTACTTCGACGGCGCGCGACCGCCAGTCTGTCGATTGGTGCCAGCGGCGTGCGGCGTCTTGTTGATCACACTGTTGTAGGTGCCAGGCTCGATCTTGGCCGCCTTGCACCACTTCTCGGGAATGATGTGGTGGATGTCGACCTTGTCATCAAAGACGGTCTGGGCCTCGATCGGCTCGCCGGTGCGGAAGTCGAATCCGCCGTCGCGCATAAGGAGCGCGTAGAGCCCTTTGTAGGCCGAGCTATTGCGCGTACGCATAGTGAGTAGCCGGTTCGGCTGGAAGCTAGACTCCTGGATGGTGCGGCTCGGTCACCTCGCCGCGCACCATCGCTACGACCTCCGGCAGGTCGCGCGCGAATCGGCTCTCGACGCCGCCGCCGTAGAGGTCGCCCAGTACGCCGCACCAGTACCAACGGGCGATTTTCTGGCGGACACCCTCGGTTTCTCCTTCCTTCCCAAGGTCCACAAACATCGCGGCGAGCGGGACGACCTGGGTGCGGTAAGGCAGATCCCGCGTCTTGAAGATTTTCTGTCCGTAGAGGAATCGCGCAGCGCGCACGAAACCGGCCTCGACCCTGTCCGCCCACGTCTCCCAGTCGGTTACCTCAAGCTTCAGGATATCCTTGCGCTTGCAGCTGATGCCGGGCGCGTTGTCGGTGTTAACTCCGACGGCCAGCACCTCGCGCCGACGGGTCTGGGTCACGAGTAGCGAGATGGCCTGGAGGAAGTCGTCACTTTCGAGTCCGCGCAGGACTGGGTGCTGGGCCTTCAGACGCTGTTCGCGGGCGTTCCAGTCGTCGCGGAGCTGGAAGTCGTCGGCGGCGAACGAGGCGGTCAAGAGCTCGAACACGCTGAGCGCCACACCGCCGGTATTCACGCGCTTTCTTAACCTTCATCTGTTCGTCGAACTGGATGACGTGGCCGTGGTCTGGGCTAGGATCGTCCTCACATAATAGCCCAGGTTCTTTCCACTCTCGCTTCGGGATGACGCCAGACGTTACCATCGCCCCATGCTCAGTTACCGACACGGCTTTCACGCCGGCAACCATGCCGACGTGCTCAAGCACTTCATCCTTGTGCAGTTGCTGGCGCACCTGCTGCAGAAGGACAAGGCACTCTGGTATGTCGATACCCATGCGGGCGCGGCTCAATACGCGCTGACCGACAGCACCGCGCTCAAGAACGCGGAGTTCGAGACCGGGATCGGCCGCCTGTGGGGCCGGCGCGGGCTGCCGAAACCTCTGGATACCTACCTGGCCCAGGTCCGCCTGTTGAATTCGGATGCCCACAAGTTGCGCAACTATCCGGGCTCGCCTCAGATCGCGCTGCAGATGTTGAGGCCTCAGGACCGGATGCGCCTGTTCGAAAAGCACACGACCGAGATTCGCGTCCTGCAGCAGAACCTCGGCGAGGACCGGCGTTCGATCGTCTACGCCGGCGACGGCTTCGAGGGCTTGAAGGCGATGCTGCCCCCGCCCTCGCGGCGTGGGGTGATACTGATCGATCCTTCCTATGAAGACAAGGCCGACTACAAGCGCACCAAGCAGGCTCTGGTCGACGCCCTGATCCGGTTCGCCACCGGCACCTATGCGGTCTGGTATCCACTGGTGCAGCGGCGGGAGGCCCGACAGCTGCCGGACTCGCTCAAGCTCGCCGGGGCCGACGACTGGCTCAACGTGAGCCTGACTGTCAAGGAACCGGCCGCGGACGGCTACGGACTTCACGGCAGCGGGCTGTTCATCGTCAACCCGCCCTGGACCCTGGCGGACACCCTGCGCCAGACCATGCCGTGGCTGGTGGACACCCTGGCGCAGGACCCGGAAGGAACCTTCCTGCTGCAGACCAGCTGACCGGTCCCGGCCAAGGGGTTACTTCGGCCTTGCCAGCCACCACCGCGCGGCGTACTGTCGAACTGGCCGCCGGTCAGCGGCCTTCCCGTTCCGACCTGCCGTTGCGGCTTACTCTTCAGGAGAGACCATGATCACCTTCTATCGTCGTGCAGATATCGCCCCTGGCAAGGTTCCCGATGCGCTTGCCTTCGCGCGCGAAATTTCCGCGTATGTCGAGAAGTCCACGGGGCAGGTGCTTCATGTGGGCGTGCCGATCGGAGGTAATCCGAACCGGGTGGGATGGTCCACCAGCTATGAGAGCCTGGCAGCGATGGAAGCGCAGCAGACCAAAATGCTGGCCGACAAAAAGTACTGGGTGATGATCGCCAAGGGCGCCGACAATTTCATTGCCGGGTCGGTGCACGACGAGCTATGGCGCGGCGTCTGACGCAGGGTCGATCCTGAGCCTTCCCGCTCGGGCCAGACACGGGGCCTTGCGGCCCGGCCCGACGTACCGGGCGTCAGGCCGGGCGCGCAACCTCCGGCAACTCCGGGCCACCTTGCTGACGATCCTTACCGGGCTCGCCGGGATTGGGCACGATGTGGACCGTGCGCGTCGGGAACGCGAAATCGACGCCGATCGCCTTCAGTTCACTCATCAGCCGAAGGTTGATCATCTGCTGGGCGTCCATGTAGGTATTGAAGGCGGACTCAAGGACGATGTAGACCGCCTCGTAATCCAGTGAACTGTCGCCGAAGCGCTTGAAGTGAGCGCGATCGAAGCGCAACTTGTCGTTCGATTCGATGATCGATTTGACGATGCCGGAAATCGCTTCGGCCTGTTCCGGCGTCGTGTCGTAGGACACGCCGAACGTGAAGACGATGCGCCGGGTGGTCATGCGCTTGTAGTTGCTCACCGCCTGCTT
>JBBRJB010000445.1:0-3336 GCA_038220085.1 Burkholderiales bacterium | reverse complement strand
GGAGCTTTCGCGTCGTCGGCGCACCCGATCTGCTGCTCGAGCGGTCGATGAGCTACAACCGCCTGGTCTTTTCGCCGATGTCGCTGGTCGCCCACGACGACGTTCATCTCTTCGAGAGCATCCAGCACGGCTTGCGGGCCGAGGGTAACGACTGGATCAGTCTGCACCGCAACTTCGACCCGGCCGAACTGGGCCAGGCCTGCATCACCACCAACGGCACCAACGAATTGCTGATGCGCAACCAGTACCGCGCCTGGGTCCGTTTCATGGTGGCAGACCCGCAGCCTCCTAGATGGTGACTCGCGATCAGGTGGAAGCAGCCACCGACCTGGTGGTCAGGGAGGCTGCGTTGCTGGACGCCGGGCGCTTCGACGAGTGGCTTGCTCTGTTTTCTGAGGACTGCCGCTACTGGATCCCGCTGCTCGGCGCCCGCCAGTCCGATCCCTACTCGCACAATTCGATCGCCTTCGAAGATCGCCTGCTGCTGCAGTTGCGGATCGACCGGCTCAAGGATCCCCGTGCCCATTCGCAACATCCGCGCAGCCAGTGTCAGCACGTGCTGCAGCGCCCGGTGATCGATCCGGCAGACGGCCCGATCGGTTCGGAGGACTCGAGCAGTGCGGACGCCTCCCGGGGGGTGCTGGCGCTGCGCACGCCGTTCATCTATCTCGAAGCACGCGGCGAGTCGCAGGTCCTGCTGGCAGGGACCTGTCGGCACGAACTCGTACAGTCGGCGTCGGGTTGGGTCATTCGCCAGAAACGGGTCGACCTGCTCAATGCCGACCGGCCGCTGCCGGCCATCCAGTTGTTCATCTGAGCGAGCTGCTCGCCTATTAAATCGAGGGAGATTACGACATGAGAATGAAGACACTGATGCGTACCGCGTCAAGTGCCGCCCTGAGCGCGGGCGTCGCCGCCGGCGCCTTTGCGGCGGACCTGAAGGTGGGCCTGAGCGTCTCGCTCTCCGGGCCCAATGCCTCGCTGGGCGTGCCTTACGCCAACGGGATGAAGGCAGCCATCGCCTACCAGCCTGAGATCAACGGCCGCAAGGTGCAACTGATCGTGCTCGACGACGGTTCCGACCCGACCACGGCCGGCAGGAATGCCCGCAAGCTCGCCGAGGAAGACAAGGTCGACGTGCTGATGGGCACATCGGGCGTGCCGGCGGCAATCGCCATGGCTCAGGTCGCGCGCGATACCAAGGTGCCGATGATCGGACTCACGCCGATCGTGCTCGATCCGGCGGAGAACCCCTGGTTCCACACGGTTGCTCAGCCGACCCAGCTGATGGTCGACGCGGTGGTGGAGCGCATGAAGCGCGACAAGGTCAAGTCGGTCGGCTATATCGGCTTCTCTGACGGGTGGGGAGACCTGGTGTACAACGCGCTGAACAAGGCGGCCGCCGACGCGGGCATCAAGGTGCTGGGCAACGAGCGCTATGCACGCGCCGATTCATCGGTAACGGGGCAGATCCTGAAGCTGCTGGCGATGCGCCCGGACGCGGTGATGACCGGGGGCGCGGGCACGCCCGGCGCATTGCCGTTCCTGGCCCTGGCGGAGCGCGGCTTCAAGGGTAACGTGTACGGCCAGCACGGGCTGATCAATTCCGCCTTCGTGCGGGTGGTCGGCGCTGCGGGGGAAGGCGCCATCATGCCGACCGGTCCCGTCATCGTGGCCGAACAGCTGCCGGATGACAATCCCACCAAGAAGGTCAGCCTGGCGTTTCGTGATGTCTACCAGAAAGTGAACAACGAACCGTCCACCGACGCCTTCTCCGCCTATTCGTTCGACGGCTACCAGGTCTTCGCAGACGCGGCGGCACGGGCGGCCGGCAAGGGCGAACCCGGGTCGCCCGAGTTCCGGCTGGCGCTGCGCGATGCGATCGCCAACACCAAGGAAGTCGTCGGCACCCATGGCGTCTACACCTTCAAGCCGGGCCAGTTGTACGGCGTCGACGAGCGTGCCCGGGTGATCGTAAAACTCGACCAAGGGAAGTGGAAGCTCGCGCCTTGATGCGACCGGCGGGCTGGCGCATTCCGCGCATGCGCCTCGGTGCGGGGCCGTCCGGAACCCACCGATGACCTGGGACATCGCACTGATCCTGGGCGTCGACGGCCTTGCCAACGGCGCCGTCTACCTGCTCGCCGGGCTCGGGCTGGTGCTGATCTTCTCGGTGACGCGGGTTGTGTTCGTGCCGTTCGGCGATATCGCCGCCTTCGCGGCGCTGACGCTGGCGGCCTTCGAAACCAACCGCATGCCGCCAACCATCGCGATGGTCGGCGTGCTGGCGGTGATGGCGGTGATCGTGGAAGCGGTCAGCCTGGCGCGCCGTGGTGAATTCAGTCGTATCCCGCGGGCGATCGCCTGGTGGGGTCTGCTGCCGGCCGTAACCTGCGTACTCGCCTGGCTGGCAGCCCGGCCGGGCGTGCCTGCCGCCGTGCATGTCGCGGCCGCGGTACTGCTGGTGGTGCCGCTGGCGCCGCTGGTGGCCCGGATCGTCTTCCAGCCGATCGCCGACGCGTCGGTGCTGGTGCTGCTGATCGTCTCGCTGGCCTTGCACTTCCTGCTCTCGGGACTGGGCCTGCTGTTTTTCGGACCGGAAGGAACGCGAACCAATCCGCTGGTCGGCGGCTCGCTGACGCTGGGCGACGGCTACGCGGTAAGCGGGCAGTTGATCCTGATGATGGCCTCGGCCATCGTCCTGAGCGGCCTTTTCTTCCTGGTCTTCGAGCATACCGTGAGCGGCAAGGCGTTGCGCGCTACCGCGGTCAACCGGGTCGGCGCCCGCCTGGTCGGGATCCGGCCGGCGCGCACCGCCCTGCTGGCCTATGGCTGCGCTTCGCTGCTGGGCGGCCTGATCGGCGTGCTGATCGCCCCGGGCACCACCATGTATTACGACTCGGGATTCATCATCGGCCTCAAGGCCTTCGTCGCCGCGATCATCGGCGGCCTGGTGAGCTATCCGCTGACCGCGATCGGCGGCCTTGCCGTCGGGCTGGTCGAGAGTTTCGCTTCGTTCTATAGCGGCGCAATGAAGGACGTGATCGTCTTCAGCCTCCTGATCCCGGTACTGATGCTGCGGTCGTTCCTCAGCGTGCATGCCGACGAGGATGAAGAGGAGGTCGACCAGTGAGCCGGCTGCTGGCTGCGGGCGTGGTCGTCGCGCTCGCCCTCGCCCCCTTGTTCGCCGGCAATTTCACGGTGTCGCTGCTGAACGATATCGGCATCGGCGCGCTGGTCGCGCTCGGCCTGGTGCTCCTGACCGGCGTCGGCGGTGCGACTTCGTTCGGGCAGGCGGCTTTCGTGGGGATCGCGGCGTATGCCACCGCCTGGCTG
>JBBRJB010000444.1:0-3337 GCA_038220085.1 Burkholderiales bacterium | reverse complement strand
GACGCCGAGATCGAGTACCTGTGCGGGCTCATCAACCGCTATTTCCGCCAGCCGATCCGCCCCCAGGATGTGGTCTGGAGCTATTCCGGCGTGCGCCCGCTGATGGACGACGAATCCGGCGACCCGTCGGCGATCACGCGGGACTATTCTCTGGAACTGGTGACCAACGACGGCCCGCCCTGCCTGACGGTATGGGGCGGCAAGATAACCACGTACCGCAAGCTGGCGGAGGAAGCGGTGGACCTGCTGCATCCGGTGCTGTCCCCTCGCGTGCAGCGCATGGAAGGTCCCTGGACCACCCATGCGCCCCTGCCGGGCGGCGACTTTCGCCGGCTGCTGGGCGACCGGCCGGCCGCCGATCTCGGCTTCGAGCAGTTGTGCCGGCACATCCGCCAGGCCCATGCCTGGCTGCCTGACGCGCTGGTGAAGCGCTACGCCCGCAGCTACGGCACGTTGTTCGCCCGCGTGATCGGCACGGCGGCCTCGGTGCAGGACCTTGGCGAGGAGGTCGCTCCGGGTCTCTATGCGGCCGAGCTGACCTACTTGCGCGATCACGAATGGGCGCGGACCGCCGACGACGTGCTGTGGCGGCGTTCCAAGCTGGGGCTGCACCTGGACAAGGCCCAGGGGCAGGCGGTGGCCGACTGGCTCGCCGCTCACGCAGAGAAGGCGACAGCATGAAACTGCGGCTTGACGACGTCGCATTGCGGGTCGGACGCGACGATCATCTCTATCCGATGAGCCTGGATGTGGCGCCGGCCGGGATCACGGTGCTGCTCGGTCCCACGCTGGCCGGCAAGACCACGCTGATGCGGCTGATGGCCGGGCTCGACGCGCCGTCTCAGGGAAAAGTGCTGGTGGACGGCCATGACGTGACCGGCGTGCCGGTGCGCAAGCGCAAGGTGGCGATGGTCTATCAGCAGTTCATCAACTATCCGTCGATGACGGTGTTCGACAACATCGCCTCGCCGCTCAAGCTGATGCAGGCCAGTGATATCGGGCAGACGGTGGAGTCGCTCGCCAAGCGCCTGCACATCGACCACCTGCTGGACCGGCTGCCGGCGCAGCTCTCGGGCGGGCAGCAACAGCGCGTCGCGCTCGCGCGCGCCCTGGCCAAGGATGCGCCCCTGATCCTGCTCGACGAACCCCTGGTCAACCTGGACTACAAGTTGCGCGAAGAACTGCGCGAGGAATTGACTCAGCTCTTCGCCAGCGGTTCGTCGGCGGTGGTGTACGCCACCACCGAGCCGTCGGAGGCCCTGCTGCTCGGCGGTCACACCGCCGTGATCGACAAGGGCCGCCTGCTGCAGTACGGCCGCACCATCGACGTCTTCATGCGCCCGGCCACGGTCGCCGTGGCACGCGCCTTCAGCGACCCGCCGATCAACCTGGTCAAGGGCCGCCTGCAGCACAACGTGCTGGAGATCGAGCACGGCCCCCGGATCGCGCTGCACGCGCCGCTTGCCGCGGAACAGCCCGACGTCACCGTCGGCATCCGCGCCGGGGACCTGAGGGTTCAGCAGCGTGCCGGCGACGCCCATTTCGAGTCCCGGGTGGAGCTGGCGGAGATTTCCGGCTCGGACAGCTTCGTTCACGTGAGTTCCCGGCTCGGCGCGCTGGTCGTCCAGCTGGTCGGGGTCCAGGGGTTCGAGATCGGCCAGAACCTGCGGCTGCATATGGACCCGGGCTCGATCTACGTGTTCGACCACGCCGGCCGCCTGCGGCTGGCGCCGGAAGTGGTGCAGTCGCGCGAGCATCATGCCGCGGCGGCGGCTGCTGCGGTCCAAAAGGCAAGCCAGGGAGGCGGCGATGGCGCGCATTGAGCTGAAGGCGCTCTCTCACTCCTATGTGCGCCGGCCGCATGCGCCGACCGACTACGCATTGCAGCCGCTCGAGCTGGAGTGGAAGGACGGCGGCGCCTATGCGTTGCTGGGGCCGTCTGGCTGCGGCAAGACGACGCTGCTCAACATCATCTCCGGGCTGGTGCGCCCGAGCAAGGGCAGGGTGCTCTTCGACGGGCGCGACGTCACGGACCTGTCACCGCAGCAGCGCAACATCGCGCAGGTGTTCCAGTTTCCGGTGGTCTACGACACGATGACGGTCGCGGAAAACCTTGCCTTTCCGCTCAGAAACCGCGGCGTCGCGGCCGATGCCATCCGCGAGCGGGTTGGCAAGATCGCGGAGATGCTGGAGCTCTCCGGCGAACTCGACCGGCGGGCGAACGGACTGACCGCGGACGCCAAGCAGAAGATCTCGCTCGGCCGGGGCCTGGTGCGCGAAGACGTGGCGGCAGTGCTCTTCGACGAGCCGCTCACCGTCATCGACCCGCACCTCAAATGGCAGCTGCGCCGCAAGCTCAAGCAGATCCACCATGACTTGAAGCTGACTCTGGTCTACGTTACTCACGATCAGGTCGAGGCGCTGACCTTCGCCGACCAGGTGATGGTCATGTCCGACGGCAAGGTGGTGCAGGCCGGTACGCCCGAGCAGCTCTTCGAAGAGCCGTCGCATGTTTTCGTCGGTCACTTCATCGGCTCGCCCGGCATGAACTTCCTGCCGGTGTCGATTGCCGACGGCCGGCCGCTGATCGCCGGCCAGCCGCTCAGCGGCGCCGCCGTGGAACAGGTGGCACGCTGGCTGTCGGCGCAGCAGGCAACCGCACCCTCCGCCCGCCTGATGCTGGGTATCCGGCCGGAATACATCGCCATCGCTCCCAGCGGGCAGGCCGGCGCGGTCGACGCCGTGATCGAGCGGGTGCAGGACCTGGGAACCTCGATTCTCATCACGGCCAAGGTCGGCGACGTCAGCGTCAAGGTGCGCGCGCCGGTTGAAACCGACTCGCAGACCGCGCTGGCGACGGCCGGTTCCGGCGCATCCGGGCGGCCGCTGAGCCTGTCGGTTATCAACAGCCACAGCCGCTTCTACCGCAACCAGGACCTGATCACATGAAACCGATCAACCAGAAGGCGTGGCTGCTGGTGCTGCCGGTGGTCATCTGCGTGGCGTTCTCCGCGGTGCTGCCGCTGATGACGGTGGTCAACTACTCGGTCCAGGACATCCTGTCGCCGACCCAGCGCGTCTTCGTCGGCACCGAGTGGTTCAAGGCGGTGATGCGCGATTCCGAACTGCACGATGCCTTCTATCGCCAGCTCGTGTTTTCGCTGAGCGTGCTGGCGGTCGAGATCCCGATGGGCATCGGCCTCGCCCTGGCGATGCCTGCGACCGGGTGGCGCGCGTCGCTGGTCCTGGTGATCGTTGCGCTGTCCCTGCTCATCCCCTGGAACGTCGTCGGCACGATCTGGCAGATCTACGGCCGCACCGACATCGGCCTGCTGGG
>JBBRJB010000443.1:0-3341 GCA_038220085.1 Burkholderiales bacterium | reverse complement strand
GCGAGCGGCGACGTCCGTGGCCACCAGCACCTTGATGCCGCCCTGCTTGAACGCCTCCAGCGTCTGCAGCCGCTCCTGCTGTGACTTGTCGCCGTGGATGGCCTCGGCATTGAGGCCTTCCTTCTGCAACTGCCTCGCGAGTCGGCCGGCGCCGATCTTCGTGTTTGAGAAGACGATGACCTGGTCGATCTCCCGCGAGCGGATCAACTGGGCCACGGCGGCGCGCTTGGCTTCATCGGACTCGACACGATAAACCGTCTGCTCGACCATCTCCGACAGGGAGTTGCGCCTGGCCACTTCGATCAGGACCGGCTTGTCCAGAAAAGTCCGGGCAAGCTTGCGGATCTCGTCGGAGAAGGTCGCGGAGAACATCAGGCTCTGGCGCTTGGGCGAGAGCAGGTTGATGATCCGCTGGATATCCGGCAGGAATCCCATGTCCAGCATGCGGTCGGCCTCGTCGAGGACCAGCAACTGAACCTGCGACAGGTTGGCGGAGCGCTGTTCGACGTGATCGAGCAGGCGCCCGGGGGTGGCGATCAGGATCTCGACACCGGCCCGCAGCGCCGCCGTCTGCGGCTTCATGTCAACGCCGCCGAACACGGCAGCCGAGCGCAGCGGCGTGTAGCGCGCGTACGCCTTGACGTTCTCGTAAATCTGATCGGCCAGTTCCCGGGTCGGCGCGATGATCAGCGCCCGGGTCGGATGCCTGGCCGGGGACGTGCTTGCGCTGGCCAGCGGGAGCAGCGCGTTGATGATCGGCAGCGCGAAACCGGCGGTCTTGCCGGTTCCCGTCTGAGCGGCACCCATCACATCCTTTCCGGACATGACCACGGGGATGGCTTGTGCCTGGATTGGCGTCGGTTCCGTGTAGCCCAGTTCGGTGACTGCACGCAGGATCGTCGGGTCAAGCCCGAAATCGCTGAACGCCGTGCCTGTCTTGTCGCTGCTGCTGGACGAGGCGTTGCCGGAAACCGGTTCGAACGTGTCGCTGGAGGGGGTAGCGGGGCTTGTTCCGCCTTCGGCGTCCAAAGACGCCTCGCCTGTTGACAAATGCATATCCAAATATGATAACCGGATCCAGCCAATCATGCCGATTCTTTGCTGCTGGTGGTCAGTAACGCCGTTTCAAGGGGGCAGTATCCGGCGCAGCAGCTGCCAGGCGTTGCCTCCTGCCAGCTTGGCGATGTCGTCGTCGGAGAATCCAGCCGCGGTCAGACCGCGGGTCAGGTGGGCAAGGCCCGCGGCGTCGATCGGCGTGCGCGCCCCGCCGTCGAAGTTCGATCCCAGTGCCACATGCTCGATGCCCACCAGCGCCACCGCGTAGCGGATCGCCCTGACGATGGCGTCGATCGACGTCTCGCAGACGGCAGCGGGCCAGAAACCGATCCCGATCACCCCGCCGCCGGCCGCAATCGCCCTGGCCTGGTCGTCGCTGAGATTCCCGCCATGGTCGCAAGTGCCGCGCAGCCCGCTGTGGGAGGCAACGATCGGAAACTGGGCATGCGCCAGTATTTCCTCAAGCAGCGGCGGGGCGGCGTTGGCGACGTCGACCACCATCCCCTTCTCCCCCATCCGGTTCAGCCAGGCGCGACCGGGCGCTGTCAGGAACCCATCCTGGCCCACCGTGCCGACCGGGGGCGCGGCCATCCGGAATCCGGCGTCGAACAACCGGTCGAACACGGCGAGGTCGCCGCCCAAATCGCCTGGACCGTCCAGGGAAAGCATCACGCCGACCGGCGGGGTGAGGCCGTTGGCCTGGGCCTGGGAGCGCGCCAGCAGCAGTTGATCGAGGTCGGACTTGCTCCTGATCGCAAGCAGGCCCGCTTCTGAACGCTTGACCAGCGCCTTGAACAGGTCCGCCTGATGCAGGGCACGTTGCAGGCGGCTGGCCCAGGTCCGCGCCGGCCACAACTGCGCCATCGCCAGCGACGGCATCAAGTCGATTCCGCCGTCCGACACACCGCCTTCCCGCGGCCAGGACAAGGTAGTGACTGCCCCGAGCACCTGCAGCGCGACGTTGCCGTCGGTCAGGCGCGGCAGGTCGACATGACCCCATCCGCTGCGCGCCAGCAGATTGCGCGACCACAGCAGGCTGGTTGCATGCAGGTCAACCACCAGTAGCTTGGAATGCAGGGTCTGGGCCTGGGCGTTCATGGGCGGCGGCGCCACTTGGGTGTGCTGGTGCAGGCGCCACGCCAGCAGGCGCGGAAATACCCCGATGAAGACGGCCCCGGCCAGGAGCAGGACGCCCACGCCTCCCCAAAACGTCCGTTTTCGCCAGCTCACAGATCGTGCCGCCTCACCCAAGTCCAACCGGCTCCAGAACATCGCCCGACCGCGGCGGTCGCCCGCGCAGTCAAAGCGGGATGCTATCGCGCCCGGCGCATCGGCTGGTACCCGCCGCACCGGGTGTTGCCCGTTAACATGATCCGCGTCAGCGACCCGAAGGAGTAGCGCAAATGCCTGCAAGTCCAGCCGGGGCGATCCGCCCGAGAGAACTGCTGAGGCAACTGTTCGATGCGGCTGTACGACGAGCACTGCCCGAACATGTGATGCAGTCCTGCCTGCCGCCGCCGCCCCGGGGCCGCACCCTCGTGCTCGGCGCGGGCAAGGCCGGCGGCGCGATGGCGGCCGCGGTCGACGCACTGTGGCCGGCCGAGGCGCCGATCTCCGGGCTGGTCGTAACACGGTATGGCCATGTGCCACCCGGCTACCTGGCACGGCGCGCCTCCGGCGCGGCCCGCATCGAGGTCGTGGAGGCGGCCCATCCGGTGCCGGACGAGGCCGGCAGGCAGGCGACCCGCAGGCTCATGGGTCTGACCGAAGCACTGAGCGCCGACGACCTTGTGCTCTGCCTGATCTCCGGGGGTGGTTCGGCGCTGCTGGCCGCACCGGCCGACGGGCTCAGCTTCGAGGACAAGCAAGCGGTAAACAAAGCGCTGCTGCGATCCGGTGCGGCCATCGGCGACATGAACTGCGTACGCAAGCACCTGTCGGCCATCAAGGGCGGGCGCCTCGCCGCCCTCTGCGCTCCGGCCCGGGTGGTGACGCTGCTGATCTCCGACGTCCCGGGTGACAATCCTGCCGTCATCGCCAGTGGCCCCACGGGACCCGACCCGACCACCTGCGCGGATGCGCTCGAGATCCTGCGTCGCTACCGGATCGACCTGCCGGGGGCGGTGCGCGCAGCCCTGCACGCGGGCACTCTGGAAACACCCAAGCCGGGCGACCCTGCGTTCCGGGACAACACGGTGCACCTGATCGCAACGCCGCAGCAGGCCCTGGAAGCTGCCGCGGAGCACGCCCGGTCACTGGGATTGCAGGCCTACATCCTCAGCGAC
>JBBRJB010000442.1:0-3347 GCA_038220085.1 Burkholderiales bacterium | reverse complement strand
AATCCTTCGGCGCCCTACGCCGTGACTTTGCAGCAGGTCCCGTCGTTGTTCCAGGAACTCGTGCACCTCGGCGACGACATCGTCGTAGGTAGGCGAGTCCTGCATGGTGCCTGGCTCGCCCTTCATGTGCATCGCGACCAGACCGACGTCGCTGTCGGCCACCGCCTCGACCGCGCCCGGCCGGCGAAATCCCTCGACGTCGTTGATGATGGCGGCGCCCGCTTCGATCGCGCGACGCATGACCGATGGATGCCGGGTATCGACCGACACCGGGCAGGGCAGCGAGGCGAGCGCATCCAGCACCGGCGCCAGGCGCTGCCATTCGAGATCTTCCGGCATGGGCAGGGCGCGGGGTCGGGTCGACTCCGCCCCGATGTCGACGATGTCCGCGCCGTCAGCCACCAGCCGATGGACGGCGGCGATCGCCGCCTGCGGCTCGAGGAACTTGCCGCCGTCGGAGAAGGAATCGGCGGTGACGTTGACGACGCCCATCACCAGCGGTCGGTCCAGCGGCAAGGAAAAGCGGCCACACTCGAACACCGTGGCGGCAGCGGATGAAAAAGGGTGCCCTGGGGCACCCTTTTCAGACGGCATGACTCACCGCGGCGCTATCGGCCTGCGCTGTCAGGCGAGCGGGGCCGCTGGGTTGGCCGGTTGCCCCGGGGCGACTTCCGGCGCCTGGGGCGCGGTCGGTCCGCGTCCGGCCGGCGGCGGGCTGAGATCCTTGGGCGGGCGCGGCGGGCGCCCGGCCATGATGTCGTCCAACTGGTCGACGCCGATGGTCTCCCAGTCCAGCAGGGCCTTGGCCATCATGTGCATCTTGTCCGAGTTATCTTCGATCAGCTTGCGTGCCAGGTTGTACTGCTCGTCGATGATGCGGCGGATCTCCTGGTCGACCTTGCGCATCGTCTCTTCCGAAACGTTGGTGGTCTTGGTGATCGACCGGCCGAGAAACACCTCACCCTCGTTCTCCGCGTAGACCATCGGCCCGAGCAAGTCGCTCATGCCGTAGCGCGTGACCATGTCGCGAGCCATCTGGGTGGCCCGCTCGAAGTCATTGGACGCGCCCGTAGTCATCTCGTTGATGAAGATCTCTTCTGCAATCCGCCCGCCGAAGAGCATCGCGATCTTGCTCAACATATAGGTGCGATCGTAGCTGTAGCGATCCTTCTCAGGCAGCGACATGGTGACGCCCAGTGCGCGACCACGCGGGATGATGGTGACCTTGTGGACTGGATCGGCCTTGGGCAGCAGGCGACCGAGCAGCGCGTGACCAGACTCGTGATAGGCCGTGCTCTTGCGCTCGTCCTCGTCCATGATCATCGACCGGCGCTCGGCACCCATCAGGATCTTGTCCTTGGCACGCTCGAAGTCGATCATCTCCACCAGGCGCGCGGCACGGCGCGCCGCGAACAGCGCCGCCTCGTTGACCAGGTTGGCCAGGTCGGCACCGGACATGCCGGGCGTCCCGCGGGCGAGCACGTCGGCCTTGACGTCAGGGCCGATCGGTACCTTGCGCATGTGCACGTTGAGAATCTGTTCCCGACCGCGGATGTCCGGCAACTGCACCACCACCTGACGATCGAATCGGCCCGGGCGCAGCAACGCGGGATCGAGCACGTCGGGACGGTTGGTGGCGGCGATCAGGATGATGCCCTGCCCGGTTTCAAAGCCGTCCATCTCCACCAGCAGCTGGTTGAGGGTCTGCTCGCGCTCGTCGTTGCCGCCGCCGAGGCCGGCGCCCCGCTGGCGGCCGACCGCATCGATCTCATCGATGAAGACGATGCAGGGTGCGTGCTTCTTCGCGTTCTCGAACATGTCGCGTACCCGCGCCGCGCCGACACCGACGAACATCTCGACGAAGTCCGAACCCGAGATCGAGAAGAAAGGTACTTTCGCTTCACCGGCGATGGCCTTGGCGAGCAGGGTCTTACCGGTGCCGGGCGAACCGACCATCAGCACGCCGCGCGGAATCCGGCCGCCGAGTTTCTGGAACTTGGTCGGGTCACGCAGGAAGTCCACCAGTTCCTGCACCTCTTCCTTGGCCTCGTCGCACCCGGCGACGTCGGCAAAGGTAACGGTGTTGTTGCTTTCATCCAGGAGTCTGGCCCGGCTCTTGCCGAACGAGAAGGCGCCACCGCGGCCGCCGCCTTGCATCTGGCGCATGAAGAAGATCCAGACGCCGATCAGCAGCAGCATCGGGAACCAGGAGATGAAGATCTGCATCAGGACCGACTGCTCTTCTTCCGGCTTGGCATTGACCTGCACGCCATACTTGAGCAGGTCGCTGACCATCCAGAGATCGCCGGCGCCCGGTGTGAACACGGTCACTGCCTGGCCGTCCCGGGTCCGCGCGCGCAGGGTGCGGCCGTCGATCTGGACGCTTTCGATGCGCCCGCTTTCGGCCTCTTTCATGAACTGCGAATACGGCACGTCGCCCGCGCGCCCCTGGCGCGTGTCGAACTGCCGGAAAACGGTGAACAGCACCAGGGCTATTACCACCCAGATCGCTGCTTTCGAGAACGCGTTATTCACCTGATGCACCCCACTGGAATCTGCCGCCGCTACCGGACCTGCCTCTGCGCGATTCTACGCCGAAGCCATCGCCAAACTATTGCCACCCGCCGGACTCAAGTGGTATGGCGTAATCGGCGACCCAAAAGGTAGGTTTCCGCCGACCGGTCGCGTGACGCTTTGGGCTTGCGTGGCGCGACCGACACAAATCTGTCCTTGAAAAGCTTGACCAGTTGCCCGTAGCCGCTGCCGTGGAAGCACTTGATCAGCAAGCTGCCCTCCGGCTTCAGCCAGGCCATCGCGAACTCCACCGCCAGTTCCGCCAGGTCATGCATCCTGGCGGTATCGGCCACTCCCACTCCGCTCAGATTGGGGGCCATGTCCGAAAGCACAAGGTCCAGCCGCTGCCCCTTAAGGCTGGTTTCCAGCAGGGTCAGGACTTCTGCCTCGCGAAAGTCCCCCTGGATGAACTCCACCCCGGCAATCGGCTCCATCGGCAACAGGTCGAGGGCGATGATGCGGCCTTCCAGCGGCAGCTGTGCGGCTTCACCGCGGGCATCGTCCGCCTTGGCCTCGTCGGCGCTGAGCGACTGGCGCGCCAGCCGCCGCCGGACCACCTGCGACCAGCTGCCCGGGGTCGATCCCAGGTCGACCACCACCATGCCTGGCCGTATCAGGCGGTCCTGCTCGTCGATACCGATCAGCTTGAAGGCCGCGCGCGAGCGGTACTGGTGTCGCTGCGCGAGCTTCACATAGGGATCGTTCAGGTGGTCGTGCAGCCATGCCTTGTTGAGCTTCTTGCTGTTGCTGCCGTACATTCGGTCGTCGCCCGT
>JBBRJB010000441.1:0-3347 GCA_038220085.1 Burkholderiales bacterium | reverse complement strand
GCGCGGGAAGTGATCCGTGAACTGGCGGCGATGGGCGTGATTCACGTCCAGCAAGGCAAGACATCGAGAGTCCGGGTGATCGACGGCGCACCGCTGGGCCGCTTCTTTCGCCTGGCGGTCGGCGATGGCGTCGAGGGACTGGTGCAGGCAGTTGAGCTGCGTCGGATCCTGGAGCCTGGCATCGCCCAACTGGCGGCGACCCGGCGCACTGCGGCCGACGTGGCAGCACTGCGCGAAGACCTCGAACGGATGCACACGAGCCTGGGTCACGCGGGGCAGTGGATCGAGGCGGACCTCGATTTCCACCGCAGGATCGCCCGGATGAGCGGCAACCGTCTCATCGAGCTGCAGTTGCAGGCACTTGAACCGGTTATTCGCGGCATGATGGAGCGATTCAACGAGCGCAACCGCCGGACTCTGGACGATTGGCGAAGAACCTTGGCGCGTCACGACAAGGTTTTTCGCGCCATCGAGAAAGGCAGTGCCCGCCAGGCTGCAGCGGCGATGACGGCGCATTTCGAGGATGCCTCGGTGGCAATCGACGAGGTATCGGGACAGGCAACCTGACTGAAACTTTAGAGGAGACGACATGGACATGATCCGAAGGGCGCTGGTGGGCGGCGCAGTGGGCGTGGTGGGTTCACGCTACCTGCCGATGGCGCAGGCGCAGGACAAGGCCCCGCTTCAGGTGTTCGCGCATCGTGTGATGAAAACGGTGTCGGTCGGTTCCGCCGGCGATGCGACCGCGGCCTTTACCAAGGCGACCGGATCGCCGGTCGAATGGACGACCTTCGACACCGGGCCATTGCAGGAGCGACTTTTTCGTGAGGCATCGCTTGCGGACTCTGCCGTGGATGTCGGATTCATCCTCAACACTCAGGCGGTGCCGCGAATTGCCGGGTTGTTCGAGCCGCTGGCCCCCTTTATGGCGAAATGGCCGATCGAGGCGCCCGATGACATCTTCCCTGGTCTGATCAGCGGCATGACCGTTGGCGGCGAGCTGATCGCCATGCCTTTTCGCCATGCGTCTTCGGGGCTGCATTACAACGAGGAGATTCTCGCCGAGCGCGGGTTCAGCAAACCACCCGCCACCATCGAGGAGCTTGCAGAAATGGCCAAGGCCTGTACCTATCGGCGTGCGGACGGGACGGCCTGTGTCGGATTGTGCATGCCCGGGGTCACCTATCCGAACGTCATCGACCTCGCCCGGGCCTGGGATGGAGACTTCATCACGCCGGACTTCAGGGTCGTCGCTGACCAGCCGCCCATGCTCAATGCGATCCGAATGCTTCGGTCGCTCTTCGAGGCCGGCGCTTTTCCTCGAAATTTCGCGACCCTCTCCACCGAAGACGTCAATACCTGGATGCAGACAGGGCGTGCAGCGATGAGCCTTCAGAGCATGGGACGCAACCGGATCTACAACGATCCGGCCAAAAGCAAATTCCCCGGGCGGATCCGCACCGTCGCGCTGCCGGCATCGCGCGAGATGGCGTCAAAGTTCAAAGTGGCGCCGGCAAAGGTCGAGTTCTGGGGAATGGCCATTCCCCGCAACGCCAGACGCAAGGAACTGTCCTGGGCCTTCATCCGGGAAATGGTTTCCCGGCCGGCAACCCTGACTGCGGCCCTCAACGGCAACGGTCCGGTCAGGAACTCCACCTACGACAATGCGGAGTTCAACAAGAAGGTGGCTTACGCTGACGAGGAGCGGCGCGTACTGGAGGTCGCACGGGTCCCTCTGCCTGCATTCGACGACGCGGCCCGTGCCGGCGATGTCTTCAAGGAGGAGGCCGAGGCCGCGGTGCTGGGCATGAAATCCCCCGAGGAGGCCATGCGGTCTGTCGTTGCACGGGTTACGCCGATGCTGCCAAAATGAGCGCTTGACGACCGGCGGGTCCGAGACTGGCTCGGGCAGCCCTCGTACTCGACAAGGACGGGCGCGGTGGATTCGTTGCAGCCGGCATCGGTGGAGCAGGCGCGGATCCGGATCCGCGGCAACGTTCTCTCTGAGGAATCACAGCTGCTGCCTGGTCTTGTCCGGCAGGCCGGGCTTGATTCGAAGGCGCGCCGGCAGATCTGCGACCGGGCGGCCGCCTGGGTAACCGGCGTCCGGGCCCAGGCCCGGCACCCGGTGATGGAAAGCTTTCTTGCCGAGTACGGCCTCTCCACCGCCGAGGGAGTCGGGCTGATGTGCCTGGCCGAAGCGCTCTTGCGGGTCCCGGATGCTGAAACCGTCGATGACCTGATTCGCGACAAGATCGAGCCGTCCGACTGGGGCGCACACCTTGGCAAGTCGAGTTCGTCGCTGATCAATGCGTCGACCTGGGCCTTGCTGCTGACCGGCCGCCTGCTGGACGATGACGCCGAGGCCGGGCCCGCAGGGGCACTGCGCGGCCTGGTCAGGCGATTGGGCGAACCGGTGGTGAGGGTGGCGGTGGTGCAGGCCATGAAGGCGCTCGGCCAGCAGTTCGTCCTGGGCCAGACCATCGGCAGCGCCCTCAAGCGCGGCCAGGTCATGATCGGCCGCGGCTACACCTATTCCTACGACATGCTCGGCGAGGCCGCCAGGACAGCCGCCGACGCCGCGCGCTACCAGCGCGCCTATGCGGAATCGTTGCGGGCGTTGAGGCCGGAATGTGGCCCCGACATCCGCGTCAATCCCGGCATCTCGGTCAAACTCTCGGCGCTGCATCCGCGCTATGAGTTCAGCCAGCGTCACCGGGTAATGACCGAACTCGTGCCCAGTGCTCTGCGGCTAGCCTGCCTGGCGCGCGACGGCAACATGGGCTTCAACATCGACGCCGAGGAAGCCGACCGGCTGGACTTGTCCCTGGATGTGATCGAAGCCCTGCTTGCAGCGCCGGAACTCGCCGGTTGGGAAGGGTTCGGCGTGGTGGTGCAGGCTTACGGCAAGCGCGCCATCGACCTGCTCGACTGGCTGTACGCGCTGGCCCTTCGCCACGACCGACGGATCATGGTTCGCCTGGTGAAAGGCGCCTACTGGGACAGCGAAATCAAGCGTGCCCAGGAACTCGGCCTGCGCGACTTCCCGGTATTCACTCGCAAGGCTCATACCGACGTCAGCTACATCGCCTGCGCCCGAAAACTGCTGCAGATGAGCGACCGGATCTATCCCCAGTTCGCCACCCACAACGCGCACACCTGCGCGGCGGTTCTGGCCATGGCGGAAGACCCCACCCGTTTCGAATTCCAGCGCCTTCATGGCATGGGTGGAGCGCTGCACAGGATCGTGATGGCTCAGTCCGGCGTCCGCTGCCGGATCTACGCCCCGGTCGGCGCGCATCGTGACCTGCTCGCTTATCTGGTCCGACGGCTCCTTGAGAATGGCG
>JBBRJB010000440.1:0-3356 GCA_038220085.1 Burkholderiales bacterium | reverse complement strand
CAAGCGCGACCTGGGCGTAAGGGATGTCGAGGAACTCCGCCATCACGAAGGCGGTGGCTCCCATGACCGGCGGCGCAAGCACTGCCCCGGTCGAAGCACAGGCCTCGATCGCGCCGGCGGTCGCCGGGCGGACGCCGGAGCGCTTCATGGCCGGTATCGTCATGGCGCCGGTGGTGAGCACGTTGGAGATAACGCTTCCGCTCATCGACCCCAGCAGGCCCGACGAGAAGATCGCCACCTTGGCGGCGCCGCCGCGATAGCGGCCGCACAGCGCGAACGCGAAATCGATGAAGAAGGTGCCAGCCCCGGTGAACTGGAGTGCCGTGCCGAAGATGAGAAAACCGATGACGAGTTCCGCGAAGGCGCGCATCGGCACCCCGAGGACGCTCTCCCTTGAAAAGATGTGGAAGGCGGCCGTGTCCAACAAGGACACCGAGGTCGAGTTCAGCGGCGCCGGCACGATGCCCGCGAACAGCGGATACAGCGAAAAGAGCGTCATGATGACGAACAGCGCGGTACCGCCCGCCCGCCTGAGCGCCTCCAGCACCAGTATCCAGAGCGCCACCGCGCTCCACATCGCCCATCCGGGTGCGACGATGGCGGCGCTGTATTCCCATCCTTCGGCGGCCGAGTCCCGTGCCGTCAGCGCCATCAGGACACAGAGGCCCGAACTCAGCAGGAAAAGGAACAGGTCGTAGAGCGGAACGCGATCCACGTGCAGTCCGGCTCGCGCGGGGTAGACGATGAAGGCCAGGGGCACCAGCGTGGTGAGCAGGCCCCAGTAGTACTCCGTGTCCAGCATCGTGAAGCCGACGAAGAACCGGAGCGTGAACTGCTGGTTGAAGCAGAGCAGCAATGCGATGCTCGCCCAGGCCAGCAGCAGGCCGCGCCAGGCGCCGGACAGGCGGCGCCGCCCCGCCGCTTCCTGGGCAAGCGGCTCCCCGGAAGAAGCCTCCGACATCCGCTAGTCGAAGATCGGGTCGAGTCCCGCCTTGACCAGAGCGGCCTTGCGCTGATCCATCCAACCCGTGTAGAAGGCATCCTTGTCTTCGGGCGGCTTGCTGTCCATGAAGGACTTCCAGGCCTCCGCGAGCACCGACTGCCGCTTGAGCAGCATGTCGTTGTGCTGCTGGGCTTCCGGTGTCCAGGCGCCCGCTTCCTTGATCGCCTTCACGGCGCCGGCGTGGTAGGGCAGTACCCAGGTCAGGTTCTGGCGTTTGAGTTCCAGGCCATCCGCTCCCGGCGCGCCGGTTTTGTAGTCGTCGTAATTGACGATCATGGCCTTGGTGATGCCGTAGATGACTTCAGGCGACTGACTGGCGTACGCCATGAAGATCGGATAGGGATAGGCCGGCAGGGCGACCGGATTGTCCTTGCCCAGCCCGCCTGCACCGCAGGTGACCTCATGCGGGTAGAAGTACGGCCCCACCGACTTGACGCGTTCCCAGCCGGCCTTGTCGGCGGCCGGCGCCGGTGGCCAGACCAGGCCGCGCGGCGAGGCGTCGACCTCACGTGCCTGCCCCGAGATGGTCGAGGCGAAGGCGGCATCCACCTCGTTGTTGACCATGCCCTTCCACATCGCACCGTAGTTCGAGAACTCGACGATCTCCACATCCTTGCGGGTGAGGCCGGCGAAAGCGATGACTGCGAGTGCGTTCTGGTTGAGGGCGGGCGAGCCCACCACGAATCCGACCCGCTTGCCCTTGAGGTCCTTGATCTCCTTCACGCCCGAGTCCTTTGCCACGCCGAGCGAGAGACCATTGCAGGATGTGGAGGCGAGCATCAGCTGGAGCGCCTGCGGACCCCAGTCGCGGGTGCCGAACTCGAACACCCCTTCCTGCGCGAAGTAGCCTCCGACGCCCATCGCGGAGGCCTGCGCCCGACCGCCTTTCACCGGCGCGAGTCGCGCGATGTCGTTGCCGCCGGGCAGGACTCTCAGGTCGACCCCGTGCTTTTCCTTGAACATCTTGCCGATGGCGACGGCCATGTTGAAACCCGAAGACCCGGTGTCGTAGGCCGACATCGTCAGAGACTTGGGCAATGGGATGTCGTCGGCGGCCGCCGCTGAACTGCAGAACAGCGTCAGCGACAGGCTTGAAAGTGCCATCGGGGCCGCCAACCAGCCCCGTTTGAATTTTGCTTGCATAGTCTCCTCCGGCTCGCATGGGCGCTTCGATCGGTGTCGAAGCCTCGATTGATCTTGCCCGACTTGCAGGTGATGCACAAGGCGGGTAATTCCCGGCCCCTGCGGCAATCGGCCTCTATCATGGTTTCATCGAGAACAGGTGCCGGCATGCTGCAGTGGTTGCGCCGATTCATACCTCGCCCGGAACACGTCCACGGCAATCGCTGGTTGCAGTGGCTCGGGCCGCGCCTCATGCATCGGCGCCTGTGGCGGCTCAGCCGGCGCACGGTGGCCATTGGCGGCGCGGTCGGCGTCTTCTTCGGGCTGCTGATTCCGGTGGCGCAGATTCCGGTGGCTGCCGGCGTCGCCATGGTGCTTCGCGTTAACCTGCCGGCGGCCATCGGCGGTACCCTGGTCTCCAATCCGATCACCTTCGCCCCGATCTACCTCGTCGCCCATCGGCTGGGATCGAAGCTGCTCGGCGAGCCCCCGTCGGAGCCACCCGACCTCGCCGGCGAGATTGCCCAGATCCCGGACACCGGGGACCAGCAGCGCTGGTGGATGCGCGCCAAGGAAGTGCTGCTGTCGCGCGGCAAGCCCTTGCTCCTGGGACTGAGCATCCTGGCGGTGTCGGGCGCCGTGATGACCTATATCGTGATCACACTGGGCTGGCACCTCGTGGTGTTCGTTTCACGCCGCCGCCGCCGTGGTGCGACGCTCGGCAAACTCGAATATCAGCATGCCGACCAGCATCGCCATGACGAAGACGGCAGCCTCGGCATGCCCCGCCCCGAGCGCGACAATGGCCGGCCCCGGGCAGAAGCCGGCGAGTCCCCAGCCCGCGCCGAACGCCAGGCCTCCCCCCATCACGAAGGCTAGCGACGGGTCCCAGTTCCCGGCGAGGTCGAGAAATCCGATCACCTTGCCGGGGTCGGTCATTCCGGAAATGATGAGGCCGATGCCGAACAGCAGGCCGACCAGGAACTCGACGATTCGACGCATGAGAATGTCCTTGATCCGGGTATGTGGTCAGGCGAACAGGTGCCGGACCAGGAAGACGGTGACGAAACCGGCTGCCATGAAAACGGCAGTAGCCACCAGCGAGCGGGGCGAAAGGCGGGACAGGCCGCAGACGCCGTGGCCACTGGTGCAGCCCGACCCGTAGCGTGTGCCCACGCCCACCAGGAGTCCGGCCAGCACCAGGGTGCCCCAGCCGGCGTCGATGCGCGTT
>JBBRJB010000439.1:0-3362 GCA_038220085.1 Burkholderiales bacterium | reverse complement strand
CAGCGTGCGGGGACCCTGTCGGGCGGCGAACAGCAGATGCTGGCGATCGGCCGGGCAATGATGGCCGAGCCGGTGCTGCTGATCCTGGACGAGCCTTCGCTCGGCCTGAGCCCCCTGCTGGTCGACCAGATGTTCGCGCTGATCGGCCAGCTCAACCAGGCCGGAGTCGCGATCCTGCTGGTCGAACAGAACGTCGCGGCCTCCCTGCAGATCGCGAACCGCGCATACGTCATGGAAAATGGCCGCATCGTGTTTTCGGGCACTTCGGCGCAGCTGCTCGATTCGGATACCTTGCGCCGGGCCTACCTCGGCCTATGAGCGAAGCACGCCAGGATCTCGCCGTGACGGCACGGGTGGTGACCGGCGATCCGCCCGCGATCGACCTGACGTGCCAGGTGGCGGTGATCGGCGGCGGTGCCTGCGGCCTCACCGCCGCGATCTGGGCGCGGCGCCACGGCGCCGGCGAAGTGCTGGTGCTCGAACGCGACGCGTCGAGCAGCGGATCCACCGCCCTGTCGTCCGGATTCGTTCCGGCGGCCGGTACCAGCATGCAACGCGCCCTCGGCATCGACGACACGGCGGCCATCTTCGCCGCCGACATCGATGCCAAGGCTCACGGTTCTGCCGATCGCATGCTGGCCGATCTCTATACCGCCGAGATTGCCGGTGTCGTCGAAACCCTGGCCCGCGATTACGGACTGCCGTTCGCCGTGCTCGAAGGCTTCCTCTACCCCGGCCACGGTGCCGCGCGCATGCACACGCTGGCGCAGCGCACCGGCGCCGCGCTGGTTGCGGGCCTGCTGGCTGCCGCGGCGAAGGCCCAGGTCGACTGCGTCAACAATGCCCATGTGCAGCTGCTGTTCGTCGATGGCTCCCGGCGGGTCACCGCTCTGGGCATCGCGCGCCCGGACGGCCGGCTCGAGTATCTCGGCTGCGACTCGGTGATCCTCGCGTGCAATGGCTTCGGCGGCAATCCGGACCTGGTTGCGCGTTACCTGCCGCAGTTGACGCGCAGCCTCTACTTCGGACACGCCGGCAACCAGGGTGATGCCATCCACTGGGGAGAAGCGCTCGGCGCCGTGCTCTCGGACATGACCGGCTACCAGGGCCATGGCTCGGTGGCGACGCCGCACGGCATCCTGCTGACCTGGGCGTTGATGATGAAGGGCGGCCTGCAGATCAACCGCGACGGGCGGCGCTTCTGGAACGAGCACCACGGCTACTCCGAGGCCGCCGAGCAGGTGCTGGCGCAGCCGGACGGCATCGCCTGGGCGGTCTATGACCAGACGATCCATCGATTCGCCCTGGAGTTCCCCGATTACCACGGCGCCGATGCCGCCGGAGCCATCCGCGAAGCCGCCGACGTACCCGCCCTGGCGGCGCTGATCGATTGCCCGCCGGCGAACCTGCGCGCGACCCTCGCGGAGGCGGCGGCACACTGCTTGGATTCGAACGCGGACAGCTACGGGCGCCGCTTCGATCCGACGCAGTTGCTGGTGCCCCCGTTCTGTGCAGCCAGGATCACCGGCGCTTTGTTCCATACCCAGGGCGGCCTGGCGATCGACCGGCGTTGCCGCGTACTGGCGCGGCAACCCGGCGGCCGGATTCAGGCGCTGCCCAACCTGTTCGCCGCCGGCGGCGCTGCCCGCGGCGTGTCCGGCAACCATCCGTCCGGCTACCTGTCCGGGAACGGCTTGCTGTCTGCGCTTGCCGGCGGCGCCGTGGCCGGGCGGGAGACAGCGCGGCGCGGCTGACGCTGAGAAGGAGTCAGACCCCGTCCGCCAGCAAGGCCTGCTTTGCCGCCCGGTACTCCGCCAGCAGCCGGGCGACCCGCTGACCCGCCTCGGGAATGTCGCCGATCGCCCCGATACCCTGGCCGCAGCCCCAGATGTCCTTCCACGCCTTCACCGCCTTGCTGCCACCGGCATCGAAGTTCATCCTGCTCGGGTCGCCCTCTGGCAGCTTCTCCGGGTCGAGTCCGGCGCTGAGGATCGAGGCGCGCAGGTAATTGCCGTGCACCCCGGTGAACAGGCTGCTGTAGACGATGTCCTCGGCCGTTCCGTCGACCAGGGCCTGCTTGTAGGCCTCTGAGGCATGGGCTTCGCGGGTGGCGATGAAGGCCGACCCCATGTAAGCGAAATCGGCGCCCATCGCTTCTGCGGCGAGCACGGCCCGGCCGGTGGCAATGGCCCCGGACAATGCGATCGGGCCATCGAACCAGGCGCGCGTTTCCTGGACCAGCGCGAACGGCGACTGCACGCCGGCGTGCCCGCCTGCGCCGGCCGCAACCAGGATCAGGCCATCGGCGCCCTTCTCGATCGCCTTGCGGGCGAACTTCTGATTGATGACGTCGTGAAGGACCATGCCGCCATAGGAATGGACGGCGTCGTTCAGGTCGGTGCGCGCGCCCAGCGAGGTGATGACGATCGGCACCTTGAAGCGCACCGTCAGTTCCAGATCGTGTTCGAGCCGGGAGTTGGACTTGTGCACGATCTGGTTCACCGCAAACGGTGCGGCCGGTGAGTCCGGGTGTGCCTGGTTCCAGGAATCGAGTTCGTCCGTGATCCGCTGCAGCCAGACTTCCAGTTGCTCGGCCGGCCGGGCGTTGAGCGCCGGGAACGCCCCGACTATCCCGGCCTTGCATTGCGCCAGCACCAGGTCCGGATTGGACACGATGAACAGCGGTGCGCCAATGACCGGCAGCGATAACCGCTGCTTCAGTTCCTGCTTGTTCATGCGCGGGCTCCATGACATGAAGGCTTGCAGCCTCGTGGGCGATTGTAGCGGCGCCGCAGCAACTGCCTGCGGATGCGAGAATGCCGGCTTCAGCGCTGATGACAGCGCATTACTGAAGGAGACCTCCGATGAAGCGACTTCCGTTGCACCGCGCCGTGCGCCCCCTCCTGCCGACCGCCGGCTTGCTCCTGGCCGCGCTGCTGACGACGGCCGCGCCGGCCGCCCGAGCCCAGGAAGCCTGGCCGGCAAACACGGTCAAGGTGGTGGTGCCCTTCGGCCCCGGGTCGACTCCCGATATCGTGGCCAGGCTCGTCGGCGATCAGCTCGGCAAGCGCCTGGGCCACCCCTTCATCGTGGAGAACAAGCCCGGCGCCGGCGGTAATGTCGGCACCGCGGCGGTGGCGAAGGCGAAGCCGGATGGCTATACCCTGGGCGTGACCATTTCCGGGCCGCTGGCCGCCAACACCTTGCTCTACAAGAACCTGTCCTACGATCCCGCCCGGGAGATCGCCCCGGTATCCATACTGGCGACCCAGCCCAGCGTGATCGTGGCAACCGACAAGATCGACGGAACCACCATGCAGGGACTGCTCGAAGCGCTGAAGAAGGATCCCGGCAAGTACAAC
>JBBRJB010000438.1:0-3370 GCA_038220085.1 Burkholderiales bacterium | reverse complement strand
GATGAACACGCGTGTTCTGACCTGCACTTGCAACGGCACGGTCGATCTCGATCCGGCCGGCCTCAAGCGGGCGCTTGCAGGCGCCGGTGTCAAGGCCGACGTGGTGATGTCCGGGCAGCAGTTGTGCCGGCGGCAACTCGTCGAGGCGACCCGATTTCTGGAGGGTGTGGACGACATCGTCCTGACCTGCACCCAGGAACGTCCCCTGTTCAATCAGGCGGGCCACAAGGCGGTGGCGCCGATCAAGTTCGTGAATATCCGGGAACAGGCCGGCTGGGGCAGCGACGGCAAGCAGGCGCAGCCCAAGATCGCGGCGCTGGTGGCCATGGCGGTGCGCGATGTCCGCGAGCCGGTTGCCGCCGTTTCCTATCGGTCGAAGGGCCGGTTGCTGCTGATCGGCCACGCGGCCGCGTTGCAATGGGCGGAGCGCTTGTCGGGCCTGTCGACTTCATCTCTGGCGGTCTCGGTATTGCTCCCGTCCGGCGCCGGGGCGGAGAATCGACCGGCGCTCGGGGCCGTTCGCGAGTTTCCGGTTTTCAGCGGCGAGGTCGCCAGCCTGTCGGGCTGGCTGGGCAGTTTCGACGTCCGCTGGCAACAGGTCAACCCGATCGACCTCGAGGCCTGCGTGCGCTGCGGGGCCTGCGTGTCGGTCTGTCCGGAACAGGCGATCGACCAGAGCTTGCAGGTGGATATGTCACGGTGCACCGGGCATCGCCGATGCGTTGCCGCTTGCGGTGAGGTCGCGGCCATCGATTTCTCCAGGCAGGCGCCGGCGCGCCAGGAACAATTCGACCTGGTGATCGACTTCCGCGAGCAACCGGCTTTCGACCGGCATCAGTTGCCCCAGGGCTACTGGCATCCGGGCGCCGATCCCGCGCGCCAGATCGATGCGGCCCTGGCGGCTGCTGAACTGGTTGGCGAGTTCGAGAAGCCGAAGTTCTTCGACTATCGCCAGAGCCTGTGCGCCCACAAGCGCAATGCGATCGTCGGCTGCACCCTCTGCATCGATGTGTGCTCGGCCTCGGCGATCCAGCCGAAGGGTGACGGGGTCCAGGTGGAGCCGCATCTGTGCGTCGGCTGCGGCGCCTGTGCCACCGCCTGTCCCTCCGGCGCCATGACTTACGCCTATCCTGACGCGGCCTCGGTGGGGCAGCGGGTCAGGGCAGCGCTGTCGGCCTATCGCAGCGCAGGCGGCAAGCGGCCGGTGTTGTTGCTGCACGGCGACGAGGAGGCCGGCCGGATCCTCCAGGCGCTCGGACGCGGCGCCGGCGCGAGCGTCGCCCGGGCGCCCGCCATCCGGGGCCTGCCGGCCCGGGTAATACCGATGGGCCTCCATCACGTCGCCTCCGCCGGCATGGACCTGGCGCTGGCCTTCCTGGCCTACGGCGCGGCCCAGGTGGTCTGGTGGTTCACCGGTAAGGAAGCCCCGGCCTATCGCGAGTTGCTCGAGCGGGAGATTGCCTGGGCAGGCGCGCTGGTGGACGGCATCGGCTTGCCCGGCCGGCGCCTGCTGACCCTCGACGCAGCGACGTCTGCGGAACTCGAGACGGGCTTGCAGGGTCTGGTGACAGCGGCCGAGATCGCGTCCCCTGCGACGTTCGCAGTGTCCGAGGACAAACGTCGGACCATCGAATTCGCGGTCGACCACCTGCTGGCGGTAACCCGTGGGCCGGGGGGCGCCCTGCCGATCGGCGGGGAGGCCGCAGGCAATGCGATCGCGGAAACGGTAGCGATCCCGCTGCCCGCGGGTGCTCCCTTCGGGCGGCTGCTGATCGATCGCGACGCCTGCACCTTGTGCCTCGCCTGCGTCGGGGCCTGCCCCGAGAAGGCCTTGCTCGACATGGGTGAAGAGCCCGGCCTGCGCCTGATCGAGCGCAACTGCGTCCAGTGCGGGCTTTGCGAAAAGACCTGCCCGGAATCGGCGATCACGCTCGAGCCTCGCTATCTGCCCGGCAAGCTCCGGGAGCAGGGTGTGGTGTTGAACAAGGCTAAGCCATTGGCTTGTATCCAATGTGGTAAGCTTTTCGGCACGCATCAGATGATCGATGCCATGAAGAAAAAACTCGCCGGGCACAGGATGTTCGGGGATGCGCAGATGAAGGCGCTGGAGATGTGCGCGGATTGCCGCGTCACCGACATGTTTTCCGCTGTCGGCGAGGTGTCCGTGCTGGATATCAAGCGGGATGATTCGTGAGCGTTTCATTGTCGACTGCAGAAGTTGCTGAACAGCTGGAAGCGGAAGACCTGGCGCGAGCCCGGTGGTACAGTTTTTTTTCCCGATGGTTGCTCGCACCGCCCGACCAGCAAGCGGTCCAGATGTTCACGGCGCCTTCGGGCAGCGCCGGATGTACCGGTGTCGGCATGGTCCCGCTCCCCGGCACGCCGGTCCAGGCCACGCCGGCGGTAGAGCCTCCCGAGTTGCGTCTGGAAGCGGCCTGGGTGGCATTTGCCGATGCGGTGGCCGAGACGTCGATAGAGTCGATGAGAGCGGACTACGACGACATCTTCATTTCGGTGGGCGAAGCGCCGGTCAGCCTGCATGCGAGCGTCTATCTCACCGGTTTCGCCAACGAGCGGCCGCTGGCGGAGATCCGCCAGTGGCTGGCCGGTCAGGGCATCGCCTCCAGCCAGTCCGGGCTCCTGACCGAAGACCATCTCGGGTTGCTGTGCGAAGTAATGGCCTGGCTCATCATCGAACGCAGCAGCCAGGACGGCGGCAACGATGACGCCGCGCAGCAATTCCTGTTCGAGCGCTTCCTGGCGCCGGTCTGCGACGAGTTCAGCCAGCGGCTGGCAGCAGTTTCCCAGGGCGGCGTGTACAGTGCACTCGGAGAACTGTTCGCCGCGTTTGCGGGCATCGAGAAACAAGCCTTCGAGATCGACAGATGAAGGCACATCAGTCATCAGATCCGGCAGTTCGACTTAAGTGATTCATGGCCAGCAATGGCGGAGGACAGCAAGATGAGTTCAGACATCCAGGACCCGAAGGGCCAGCAGTCGGAACGGCAGGCTGGTACGCCCGCCGGCGGTCCGGGTGCCAGGCGGGGTTTCCTGCTGGGGGCCGGTGCGGCGGTCGGCGCGGCCGGGGTTGCAGCCGCCACGTTGCGTCAGCCCGCCGCTGTGAAGGCCGGCGAAGTGGCCCAGGCCACGCCGACGGAACCGGCCAGCGGGCAGGGCTATCACCTGACCGCCCACATCCGGAAATACTACGACACGACGAAGGTCTGATAGCCGACGGCCAAGGAGAAGCGAGATGTTGTTGACCAGAAAAAGCCCGGCAATCTCGGGAACGCGGGCAGCCCCCGCCAGCGGCCTGCTGGACAGCGTGACGCGGGGCGTGCAGTCGGCCATGGCTGCCACGATGAATCGC